>JAITVP010000070.1 GCA_031285725.1 Bacteroidales bacterium | reverse complement strand
AGACCGGGATTCCAGGTAGCGGCCTGCTCATCTATCTCATTGATAGCCGTTTCACTGGAAACGCTTCTTACGACAATGTCAGCACTTTTGATGAAGTCTACCTTTTTCGTCCCGGCGGCAATGCCACCACCAATGGTAATTACAACACCGCCCACTTCGGCAACCATGTAAGCCGTAACTCGTTTAACCCCAACACCGATCCCGCTCCTTTCTTGACACAAGGCATACTTGACCTGCTTGATATCTCCGAAATTGCCATTCAAGGCGATAGTTTGGTTTTCACATATAACAATAATCCTCAACTCTTGGTATCAGCGGATTATGTGATTTTATCCAGCCAAGGGGGCAGTTATGCGGATTTCAACATTGCCAGCAATGTCTTTTGGCAGATTGGCGGCGGCCATCAGGGATGGCTCGACTGGTCGCCCATTTCAGGTAACGGTAGCGAAAGTGTCAGGGTCATGGCGACCTCATCGAATCTTGACGGCAATTCGCGTATGGACACCCTGGTCATCTCCTCCCCGGGAATGCCCGACAAATTGGTGCGCATTTTCCAAAACGATTTCACCTTCATCGTTTCCGATACGCTCATTAATTTCTCCAAAGAGGGCGGAAGTCATGAACTCGAAATTATCAGTGATGCTTACTGGCGCATATTCAGTCTCCCTTCTTGGATCTCGGCCTCTCCAAATCACGGGCAATCCACGGCAGCATCGATACTCACCGCAAGTTCATACAATGGCACGGATTCCCGTAGCGCTCGCTTCTATGTCTATTGTTCAGATCACATCATTTACGTCACCGCGGTACAACAAGGAACTAACAGCATCCACGATTACACAGTGTCCTCACTGTCCGTTTACCCCAATCCTATGGGTAACACGCTCCACATCAAGCAAAACAATCCCGTTGCTAATATCCAAAAAGCCGAAATTTTCAACCTCACCGGCAAAATGCTCCTCTCCGAAACATGCGATAACACTTCAGCAACCCTTTCCGTATCGCATCTCCCGCAAGGCGTGTACATCTTGCAAATTATATTTGAAAACGGCGAGAGGGAAAAAATAAAGATCGTGAAATAAATTAAAAAAGCCACTTTCACACGGCATTGCTGATTCACTCCTCACTTATTTTCTTTGGACAATAGTGTTAAATAACTTTTTTTATATCAATTGAATAAAAGGTCTTGATAATAGTTTCCCTGACTTCCTGCTTACAGGCAAGATATTGCAACGTATTTATGACATTACCATAGGTTAAATACGTATGGATTCAACCATTAATTTAAAATTTCCGAATTATTTTGATTGCCATCTTCTGTGGATTCTTTCTTCTTCGGAAAAAAAAGACGAAAGTTCATGAAAAACATAGAGAGCAAAAAGGCTGTCTGAATGAATAAAAATGGCTGGAAAAATTGATAATTAAAATAGTATATAACAACAAGAATTATTGCTAAAAAAATAATGTAAACACCCCATACAGTCAAGAATCTCTTTTTCTGTCTTTTTAAAGAGGTGTCATATTGCGGAACGTTGTGCTAAAAGAAATATAAAAGGCGAAACTAAAATAATTGTAGATACTGTAATTATAGCCCATACAGGAAAACCTTTTAGGCTTATACCGCTAACAATGAGAGAAGCAGCAATGGTAATTACAGGAATTGTAATCATCAATATCATAATCCACTTTTGCGATTTTTTCATATCCGCATTCCATCCTTCGAAATTATTACGACCACATCAATCGAAAAAAAGCTGCCCAAAACTTTTTGAACAGCCTCCCTATTTGTCTACCGGTTAACCTGTTTACTTCTTAATTAAGCTCAATATCCTGCATCCATTTTTTCACAAGTTCTTCGCTCTTTTTTTTGTCGGAAAGTTCTTGTTGCAACAGGTTTTGGGCGATTTCGATGGACATGGTGGCGATTTCGTTTTTGATATCGGTCACCGCTTTCATCTTTTCGAAGTGGATCGCTTTTTTCGCTTCTTCGATGATGGTTTTTGACTCTTCAGCGGCCTTGTCTTTCGCATCGGCGTACATTTTGTCTCTCACTCTGCGGGCGTCGGCCATGATTGCGTCACGTTCTTCTTTCGCTTCCGCCAGCAGTTTTTGGTGTTCAGCTTGGATTCTGCTCATATCTTGACGCACCGTTTCGGCTGCGGATAGCTGTTCTTGGATATAGTCTTCCCGTTTTGCGATCATGCCGATGATCATGGGCCAAGCGTATTTTGCCAAAATGAAAAAGAGGATGCCGAAACCGATGACCATCCAAAATACCAAACCAAAGGAAGGGGTAATTAAATTCATTGTTATCTATTTTTAATTGTTAATTTTCGAGAAAAAAAATGTCTTCCCGCCAACCGCGGGTAAGACATTTTCAGTTTTTTGCTTAGGCAACCGCGATAAGCAAACAAACAACCACGGCGAAAAGGGCCACACCCTCGATGAATGCCGCAGTAAGGATCATGTTGGTCATAATGTTACCGCTGGCTTCGGGTTGGCGCGCGATGGATTCCACCGTACCTTTACCGATTTGTCCGATACCGATGCCGGCACCGATTGCCGCAAGGCTTGCGCCCAACGCCGCGCCCATCTTTGCGATAGGCATTAAATCCATGACTGCTTGTAATAATGTAGATGACATAAAAATAAAATTAAAGTTGTTAAAAAGGTTTATTACTTATGCTTATTTATTCATTTGTTACTTTCACAACGGTCTCTTCATGATGCTCCTCATGGTGATGCTCCTCAATCGCCATGCCAATGTATAGCGATGTCAACAACGTGAAGACGAACGCTTGCACGAACGCCACGATCAATTCCAACAATCCCATAAACAGGTAGAAAAAGATCGACACCACAGAAACACCGTATCCGAGAGCAGGCGCCATCTGGCCAAAGATGAAGATCAGGCAAATGAATCCCATGATGATGATATGTCCGGCGGAGATGTTGGCGAAAAGCCGGATCATCAACACCAATGGCTTGGTGATCACGCCGACCAACTCCACGATGGGCATGAGCGGAATCGGGATCTTGAGCCACCATGGCACGCCCGGTGTATTGAAAATATGCACCCAGTAACTTTTGTTGGCCGAAAAGTTGGTCACGAAAAAGGTGATGAGTGCCAAAATCATCGTCACTGCGATATTTCCGGTTAGGTTGGCACCTCCGGGGAAAATCGGCAGCAATCCCAATAAATTGTTGATGAATATGAAGAAAAACAATGTTAGCAGATAAGGCAGATATTTCCCATATCTTGACCCGATGGAAGGCTTTGCAATGTTGTCGCGTACGAAAAGGATCAGCATTTCGAAAATGGATTGCATCCCTTTGGGTGCCGAACATGGATTGGCTTTATATTTCTTTGCGACACTCAAGAAAATCCAAGAAATCAAGATGATAGAGATAAACAACGCACACACGTTTTTGGTGATTGAGATGTCGATCAACTTCGCTTCGTTGTCGATATGGGCCGCCATATCTTCGGTGATATGTCCCGAGTAGCCGGCGTACTCCCCGCTTAATTTTACGATTTTGTTCTTCGTATTTTCCGTGAATCCGATCGCATAGCCTTTGTAGCTATCGTGGCCATGATGGAATTTGCCGGACATGAAAAACACGGGTTTCCAATCGTCAAATAAGATGATAGGCAGTGGGATGGAGACATCGCGATCTTGGCAAGTGATAATATGCCACCCATAGCTATCCATGATATGCTCAATAATGAACGGTCCCGGCTCGAAAGTTTTTTTCTCCTCAGAGGCGGTCAAACGGATAGAAGAAATTAGAAGGAAACTTAAAAATAATGCGCTAATAATCTGGGGGAATCTGTTTTTGTAAGTCATATTCTTTTAATATCTTAACTTAAAAATTCATACTAAAATCCACTCTCTCTTTTTGCGACTGCAAGATACTAAATTTAGAATACAAAAAACAAAAAAAAGTGTGAATGGAAAAAACGAAAAATTTTCTGTTTTCGCTTTTCCTCATTTTATTTCTACTTTCTATCTCCGAACTTCTTACTTTAAAATGTAACTTTGCAACCTTGATTTTTGCAAACAATCACATTAAAAACATGATAATATGGAAATCTTAGCAAACAGAGTAGTGACCATGGCGGAATCGGAAACCCTTGCGATGACGCAAATTGCCCGTGAATTGAAAGAAACCGGAAAAGACGTGATCAGCCTCAGTATCGGGGAACCTGATTTCAACACGCCGGAAATCGTGAAAACGGCTGGAAAGAAGGCGATTGATGACAATTTTTCCCACTATCCTCCTGTGCCGGGCTATCCCGACCTGCGCAAGGCTATCAGTATGAAGTTCAAGAGAGACAATAACTTGGATTATGCGCCCGAGCAGATCGTTGTGTCCACCGGAGCGAAACAGTCGATTTACCAAGTGGTGATGTCGCTGGTGAATCCGGGCGACGAGGTGATCGTGCCGACACCGTACTGGGTTTCATACAAAGAAATTGTGAAGGTGGCCGAAGGTGTGCCGGTCTATGTGAAGGCAACCATTGAGAACGACTTCAAAGTGACGCCCCAACAGATCAAGGAGGCGATCACGCCCCGCACCAAGCTGATCATGTTTAGCAGTCCCTCTAATCCCACCGGCATGCTCTACTCCAAAGAGGAGTTGAAGGCGATCGCCGAAGTGGTGAAGGATTATCCGTACATCATCATCGTGGCGGACGAGATTTATGAACATATCAATTTTGAAGGCGGACACGAAAGTATTGCGAAATTTGATTTTATTAAAAATCAAGTAGTTACAGTGAATGGAGTGGCAAAAGGCTTCTCAATGACAGGCTGGCGGATTGGATTTATCGGCGCTCCGTTGTATATTGCGAAAGCGTGCAACAAACTGCAAGGCCAAGTCACTTCCGCAACCTGCTCGATTGCGCAAAAAGCAACGGTGGCGGCTATGGAACTCGATCCCAAAGTTTCCGAGGATATTATCACGATGCGGGAAACGTTCCGTCGTCGTAGAAATTTGGTGTACGACCTGCTCCGTGACATCCCCGGCTTCGAGGTTCGTATGCCGCAGGGCGCTTTCTACTTCTTCCCCAACGTGGCCGAGCTTTACGGTAAACAAGTTCCCGCGGATTCGCAATTCGCCAAAACCTACAACCGCCGTACTATCCAAGGGTCGGAAGATATTTGTATGTATTTCTTGTATGACGCCAACGTGGCCTTGGTGCAAGGTATCGCTTTTGGCGACGATAACTGCATCCGTTTTTCCTATGCCACCTCCGACGACAAGTTGATTGAGGCGATGAGAAGGGTGAAGGAAGCCGTACTGAGGTTGGAAGCTGGGAGTTTATGAAAAAAATCCTCTATCTCCTTCCATTCCTTTTGGCATCTCTTTCTATTCGGGCGCAGCAGGTATCGCCGGATGAGGCGGTTCGTGTTGCACAGTATCTTTTCCCGGATCAACAGTCCGGGTTCCGCATCGCACATCAGGAACAGAGGCAGGGAAATCCGTTATACTACATTATTAATGGTGAGGGCGGGTATGCTGTGATCGCCGGCAATAAAAACGCCGTGCCGATTTTGGCCTATTCGCAGGAGGGAAATTTTGATAATGAGAATGTCATATCCCCATTTTTAATGTGGATCAACCATTACGCCGATCAGATCGCATCGATGTATAAAGACAATATGGTCCAGGATCATTATCAAAAACAGTGGGAAGAAGTATTGGTGAATGCTCCTGGCAACCGGAGTATAGAGGAGATTAAGCCTTTACTGGAGGCGCATTGGGGGCAGGGCACGAATTATAATTTCTATTGTCCAAAAGATTTTAACGGCACCAATGGCCGTGCGGTCACCGGTTGCGTGGCGACGGCGCTGGGACAACTGCTGCACTATTTCCGTTTTCCGGAGAGTGGCGTGGGGAGTTATGCTTACGAACACGCCACTTACGGAACCATTAGCGCTGATTTTGAAAACGCTGTTTACAATTATGAAAGGATGGTGAATGTGTCCAGCAAAATCAACCCTGATGCTTCGCTGTTGATCCACCATTTGGGAGTGTCGGTTGATATGGTTTACGGAGCCAACTCTTCGGGAATGTTCAATCACAAGGCGGCTTATTCGTTACGTACTCATTTCAAATTCTCGCCCGAGACGGAGTATCTTTACCGGGATAGCACCATGTTGAATTGGGACAGTGTTATTGTCGCTCATCTGGAGCAAAAAATTCCGATGTATTATGCGGGATGGAGCGTGCCGCACATTGATGGTCACGGATTTATTTGTGATGGTTATCAAAAAGATACCAATTCCAACTACTATTTCCATTTCGATTTCGGGTGGGATACTTACGCTAACGGTTATTTTTACACGGAAAACCTGTGGCCGGCCGGCAACAATTTCAATTTGGCGCAGGAGCTGATCGTGAACGGATATCCCGATACAAGCCGATATAATTACCCGAATATTTCCACGACTGGCCTGCGGATTTTAACCGCCGAGGCGGGTTCGTTTACCGAGGGGTCACCTTCATTTATGAATTATGCGAAAAACGTGGATTACACGTGGATTATCCGTCCGGAAATGACCGATTATGACCGCATTCAATTTAAAATCTCCTACCAGATTGATCCATCGGACACTATTTTCATCTCTTGCGATGATGCTTCGATCGCTGATCGAATGATTACTGCCGATTCCGGTTCACTCTCTTTGCCGGTGGACGGATTGGAAATCACCATCCGTTTCATTACTTCTTCGGAAGAGAAGACCAAGCCGGGATTCTATGCGGAGTACGAATTGGAGTATGGGGATTATTGTTCTGGGCAAATTCTATACACGCAACCTGAAGGCGAGATTGAGGATGGAAGCGGCGATACGGACTATCACAATTGTACGAGATGCCGATTTAGGATCATCAACAATCGTGTAAAGAATATTTTGCTGACATTTAGCGAGTTTGATACGGAGGAAAATGAGGACATTTTCTATGTTTATGATGTGTCCAATGCGGGAGATCCTGTTCTGCTGGAAACTCTGTCGGGACAATTGACCGGCAGCATGTTCACGTATCAAGCCACCCGGCTACTCTTTATCTTCGAGACGTCGGCGCATGGCACCGCACCCGGTTGGCATTTGAACTATACCACATCCGATGTGGGAATGGACGGCATTTCTTTGCAAAACACAGTGAATATCTATCCGAATCCGGCTAATACTATAGTTAAAATCGAAATGGATAGCGATTTCGAAGTGTTGCAAATCAGTAGTATAACTGGGCAAACGATATCGACACAACAGGTTAGAGACAAATCGATGACCTTGGATGTGTCATCATATCCTGCTGGCATATATTTCATTACATTAAAAGGAAATTCAGGGAACATGACGAAGAAAATGATAAAACCATAATCAAACAACTAAACATCATACAGATACTGTTACTGTATACAAAAACAAATCAAAACACAAACAAATGAAAAAAAACACGACTCTTTTGCTAGCGTTGTTTATGACGCTATGCTGCGGAGCATTTTCACGCGCAGCGACTCCCCCAACCACAAACCGCACAAATACGATCACGACATTGCCTCACCCGGAGGATTTTGAAACCACTACTCCCGGCACGGTTCCCCCTGAATGGACGATAATTACCAATTCCACAAATCCCCAAAGAGTTACGACTTTCAGAGCCCACAACGGAGCCCGGAGCATGCAAATGAACATTTGGGGCACAAACAATGGTTACTACTATTTTATTTCGCCGGCCATCACCGCTACGCAAATTTCTTCTACCGAAATATCTTTTTATGCTTATTTCGGCGGTAGCTTATCAGATACATTACAAGTCGGCGTTATAAGTGATCCTTCTAATGTGTCAACTTTTGCACCCATCGCTTCTTTTGTCGAAACCACAACCACTTTTGTTGAAAAGAGTGTATCTTTCGAGAATTACATTGGCACGGGGCAACATATTGCTTTCCTTTGGAGAAAAGCTTCGGGAAGTGCCTTATTCCTTGATGACATCGTGATTGATGAAGCCTCTGATTGCCCCAATATTGCCGATTTACAAATCGGTAACATTGCCGGATCCACTGCTCAAGCCACTTGGCAACATGCCGGAAATACTCTTTTTTACAATATTGAATATGGAGAAATGGTGGAAGGTGCGTCGGTCACTTCCGACCTCATCACAAACAATTACTTCAATTTTTCCAGGTTGAGTGAAGCCACCCATTATTTTTTCGCCGTGAAGGCTACTTGCGACAACGGGGAAAGTATGTGGGACACCGTCTATTTTTCCACAATCTGCAATGCTTTCGCCGGGCCGCAAGTCGGCACTGACACTACCAGTTCCAACGAACTGCCAATCAGCGGTACCGCAGGCATGGGTTATTCGTATTCTCAACAAATCTTTACACTTACCGAAATGGGCAACGCCGCCACGGAAATATCCGCCATCGCCATCCAATATCCGTCCAGTGTGGCCGTGACCAGATCATTAGACATCTATCTGGCACATACCGACAGTAATGTTTTTTCTACTAATCAGAGTTGGATACCGGCATCCGATTTGACATGCTACTTTTCCGGTGTGGTTTCTTTATCTAATGAACAGGAGAATAATTGGGCATATATCATGCTGGATTCCACTTTCCATTACAATGGTGAGCAAAATCTTGTGATGGGATTCTTGGATAAAACCGGGGTGCCGGTCAGCAGCATGAGTTTCTGGGCAAGCACGGACACCATGGCGGGTTACAAATCCATTTATCTTGCGCAAAGCATTGCCGTGGATATAACTAACGCTAATTTTTACGGCTCCTTACGTCAACCTCGTAGCAATACTCGTTTTTTAGATTGCTATGTTATGAACTGCCTTGCCCCGGTAATGGTGCAAACAGACTTTGTTTCCGGCGAAGAGACGGATATTTCTTGGACAGAAGCCGGAAATTCCACCAACTATCTCGTGGAGTACAAAGTTTCCGATTCCACCGAATGGATCTATGCGGGCGATGTGAATGCCACCTTTGCCACATTGACGAACTTGACACCCTTAACTCGTTACGATGTGAGGGTGAAAGCGCTCTGCTCCCAAACCGACAGCAGCGATTGGAGTGCTGTTTTCTCTTTTACCACCAATTGTCCGGCATTCCCTTTGTCGTTGTCATACGATTTCGATGAATTGTCGCCAAACAGCGCACCCGATTGTTGGACGATCTACTCCACGTTGGCAACCCAGCCGGCAACCACTCAAAATGATGCGTACTCTGGCCGTATCGCCTTCGGTTTTGGCATCACCACCGGCGGTATGAGCCACGTTTCGTTACCCGAATTAGATTTGACGAGTGCCGGCAATGACATCAGCATTAGTTTCCGAGCGAAAAGCGACGTGAACAACCTTGGTTTTTTGACCATTGGCGTGCTTAACGCATTGGATGTTCGCGAAAGCTTTGTCGCATTAGACACCGTTCGTTTTGAAAACGAAGGCACTTGGGAAGAGATCTATTTCCAAGTCACAAAAAGTGATCTGCAAGGCAAATTCTTAACCTTCTTGGCTTGGAATGCCTCTGCATACACCATCGATGATCTGCTCATCGAGGAGACCCCTGCTTGTTTGGCACCGAGCCAACTAACGATTACAGGAACTTCTCATAACTCCATCTCTTTCGACTGGAATGAAAGAAATAATGCGATAGATTGGGTCATCGCCTATGGAGCTCCTGGTTTTGACATTGAAATGGCGGGCACTTTCGACACCATCATGACCAAACCACATACCATTACCGGTTTGTCCTCCAACACTGACTACGAAATTTATATCCGTTCTATCTGTTCCGTTGATGACCGGAGTACTTGGAATAGTATTAGGGCAAGCACGGCGTGTGGTGTTATCTATAGCACGGAAATTCCTTACAGTGAATCCTTTGATCAGATCGGTTTGGCGGAAAGCGCGCTCCCCGAATGTTGGAAACGGTTCAGTACGTACGATAGCAATACGTACCCCATACTTTCCACTATTAACAATTCCGCACCGGCATCCATGCGTTTTACCGCCACGGCAGGCACCTACAGTATGTTGGTAATGAAGGCATTTGAAGATGATTTCGATTTCAGTGACAAAATCGTGCGCTTTCAATTCCGGAGTTGGGGTGATTCTCCGGAAGTGCAGATCGGCATTTTGACAGATGGCGGCGATCCTTCCACATTCACCTTGATTGACAGTTACAGGCAAGGCATCACGGAATGGATGGCGGCCGAGATTGATCTCAGCAGCTATACCGGAGACGGCCGATATTTGGCCCTCAAAGCGGAAGGCGCAGGTAATTCGTTCCATTTGGACGACATCCTCATCGCTTATGCTCCGACCTGTTTCGCTCCGACAGCCATTTCAGTCTCCAACGTGACAGCCCACTCTACTGATTTAAACTGGACACCAGCCGGAACCGACACAGCTTGGATCGTGGCTTGGACCAACACGGGATTATATGACAGATGGACCGAAGTGTATGTCAGTGGAACTCCTCAATACACGCTCCCCAGTCTCTCGCAAGGTCTGAGCTATTCTATTAAAATAAAAGCGATTTGCGGTGAAGGCGATACTAGTTATTATAGTAATGACAAAACCTTCGAAACGTTGGAGTCTTGCTCGGCGGCACCCACCGGCTTGGTTGTAACAGCGATTGACGGCGAAAGCGCATCGTTCACATGGGACATCATGGAGGACGAGACACATTGGCAAGTGATCTTTGGAGCAAGCGACAGCAGCCGGATCGACACGGCGGAAATCACAACCAACAGTTACACAGCCAATAATTTGACTCCCAACACGGATTATTTCTTCAATGTGAAAGCGATTTGCAACATCACGTCCAGTTCGCCGTATGCAAATATCACGTTTACCACGCAGGCAATCACCACGCATACCATTGAAGCCAGTGCAGGCAGCAATGGCACCATCACCCCGTCGGGCAGCATCACGGTAACGGAGGGCGACGACATCACTTTCAGTATCCGAGCCAACGAAGGCTACGTGATCTCCGCCATTATGGTGGATGGTGACAGCCAACCCGTGGACACGTTCTACACCTTTACCTCTGTGAACGACAACCACTCCATCAGCATCGAATTTGCCGTGGGCATCAATGAGATTTCCTCGCAAAACAGGGTGAATATCTATCCGAATCCGACCAATAATATCATAAAAATTGACATGGAAAGCGATTTCGATGTATTGCAAATAACGAATCCCATGGGTGAAACTTTACTTGTGGATCAGATCAACAATAGATCCATAATATTGGATGTATCTTCTTATCCAACAGGAATTTATTTTATAACTCTGAAGGGAGGAAGCGGAAGCGTTACCAAGAAAGTGATCAAAATTAATGAGTAATAGCACACAAAAGACCATAGATTTCACAATTTGTAATTAAATGATCCCTACCACAAAACAACTAATAAACCTCGCTCACCGTCCCAAACCCTGGGACGATGGGCCGGTTTTTGTTTTTACATCGGATATGGATTGGGCATCGGAGGAGGTGTTGGATTTTTATCGGCAGTTATTGCCCGTCTGCGAGTTAAAATTGACCACTTTCGTCACGCATCACTCACCGATTTTGGATGAGATGCAACGGAACGGTGAGATCTCCCGGGGAATTCATCCTAACTTTCTGCCAAATTCTTCGCATGGAAATTCTTTCAAGGAAGTGATCAAAGCATGTCGAGAGTTTGTCCCGGAAGCGATCGGCGCACGTTCCCATCGATTGTTTTCTGTTACGGATGTAGCTCATTTGTTGAAATTTGAGTATAGTTTTCATTATATGTCCAATACGATCGCCTCGCTGAGCACGCATATCCGGCCACAAGTTCACGAATCCACGTTATTGGAATTTCCCATCTTTTTTGAAGACGGCACATTCTTATTTCAAAATTTGGGGTTATCCATCCAGCCTTTTAAACAATATTTCACGGCTCCCGGCCTAAAAATCATCAGTTTTCATCCGATGAACATGGTCTTCAATACGCCCGAAATATCATGGATGAGAAAGATCAAAGATTCGATGTCGCGGGACGATTTCAACCGCATTGACCGTGATTTTATCCTGAAAAACCGCCACTGTGGCCGGGGCATTGCCGACATCATCATGGATATTATCGAAATGGTGAAACAAAAAAACTATAAAATCGTATCGTTGGACGACTTGTATTATCAAATCATAAATGAATAGTTATGAGAGTTTTGGAAGGAGAAAAAGTGCTCTTGAAACCCATTGAGCAAGAAGATTTGTCTTTTTTATTGGATTTACGATGGGACAAGGAGGTCACAGAATACCTCATCCACGATGCCATCTCAATGCAAAATCAACAAAAATGGTTTGAAGATTTAGTTAAAAAGGGCGATTTGGCATTGTCTATTTTCTATAAGAATCCCAAGACGCAATCGCTGGAATTGGCTGGTACGATCGGATTGTACGACATCAATCACCGTCACCAGCGTGCCACCTTGAAAGGCACCCGCATCCATCCCAAATACCAAGGCACAGGTATCGTTTTCGAGGCAATGGCTCTCCTGCTCGACTACGCCTTCAATACCCTTAACCTGCAACGTGTCTCCGGCGACTCTTTCAAGGAGAACAAGCCCATCCTTCATCTGTTGGAAACGTTCGGTTTCAAAGTCGAAGGGTGTCTCCGTTCCCATTACTTTCATAATGGGAAGTACAAAGACGTGGTGTTGACAGGGTTGCTTAGAGAGGAGTGGGAGGGCTAAATCCACTTTTGTTACATTATACAATAGGAAGTATGTAAATGAAAAAAAAAGTTCTATCCACTTCAATAGTAGCCTTTATGGCTATTCATTCCGCAGCTCAGACATTGCCTGTTTTTCTCCAAGGCACTTGGAAAATGGAAAACGAAAGTGTTTTCGAACATTGGGATATTCTTTCAGAGCATGCGATGCAAGGGATATCCTATATGATGAACAGCGGTATTGTTGTTATCGAATACTTGAATATCCGCATTGCGGATGGCAGAACTGCCTATACGGCAACCGTTCCGGGGCATAATGATGGAAAGCCTGTCGATTTTGAACGAACGGCGGATGATGCGTTTTGGATTTTTGAAAATCCGCGGCACGACTTCCCTCAAAAGATTGTTTACCAAAAACTATCGGACACGGAACTCTTTGTGCAATTGTTGGGTGGAGATCGGGAAATGTCATATAAGCTATTTAGATATAGTGAAAACCAAAGTATTGAAGGTGAAACAAAAAAAGTGACCGGTATCGGAGGTGTTTTTTTCAAATGCAAAGATCCGGCTAAAATGAGAGCATGGTATCAGATTCATCTGGGACTGAAAACTAATGATTATGGTGCTGTATTCGAATGGAGGCAAGGTGCGGACGCATCAAAAAAGGGATTCACACAATGGAGTCCGTTTTCTCAAAAGACAGACTATTTCGATCCTTCAGGCAAAGATTTTATGATCAATTACAGAGTTGAAAACATGGAGACGCTGGTCGAAGAGCTGAAGCGAAACGGCGTGACCGTTTTGGACGACATTGAAACTTATGAATACGGAAAGTTTGTGCATATTATTGATTTGGAAGGAAATAAAATTGAACTTTGGGAGCCGGACGATATTGAGTATGAGAAATTAGGCAAACAACTCAAGAGCGAAACCATAAAATAGAGATGGTGAATTTAACTGGAGACAGATGGGGAAAACTCTCTTTTGCTAACATCTTTCCTCCACCTTTCCCCAATCCACGATACTGAAAAATTTCTCAATATAGTCAACTCGTTTGTTACGGTAGTCTACATAGTAGGCGTGTTCCCAGACGTCGCAGGTCAGGATAGGTTTGAGACCTTGGGTCATCGGGTTTTCGGCATTGCCGGTTTGTATGATCTCCAGTTTGCCCACTTTGTTGATAACCAACCATGCCCAACCGGAACCGAACAGCGTGGTCGCCGCTTGGGCAAATTGTTTCTTGAACTCTTCAAAAGAGCCGTATTGCGCCTCAATTTTGGCAAGCAGTTCGCCGCCGGGTTTCTGAGGTGCGTTGGGCATCATCGATTCCCAGTAAAACGTGTGGTTCCAAACCTGCGCCGCATTGTTGAAAATTCCGCCCTTCGCATTCAGGATGATCTCTTCCAACGTGGCGTTTTCAAATTCCGTACCCGAAATCAAGTTGTTTAGATTGTTTACATATGTTTGGTGATGTTTACCATAGTGATAGTCAATGGTTTCGCTACTGATAATCGGGGCTAACGCATCCTTCGCCCATGGCAATTCCGGTAATGTGAACATAGTGTTTTTGGTTTTTAGTTACTACTGCTTTTTGATGTTAACAACGGGAAGAGGAATATGTTTGAAAATAAACGAGGAGGCCAAGTATAGTCTCCGTTGCACAACTAATAAATCCCACACATTATCACAGGGCCAACGCATTAAAAAAATATTCACGGGCTAATTCTCTCAGATACAGAAAAAAAAGCAGTATATTAAAGTCGGATCAGCCATTCATTGTCCGTTTTCCGGCATTTGTTTGGAAAACGATGGAATAAAAAATCATTCGTTTCCCGCAAAACGAACAAAACAGTGACAATAAAACATTTACAGGCAGGCAAGAGAAGCGTTACGGCTTCACAA
>JAITVP010000026.1 GCA_031285725.1 Bacteroidales bacterium | reverse complement strand
TCCATTCTATTTAATCTCTAATCTGTTGTGTCTGTCCCGACTTTATCGCTTGCGCTCTCAAAATCTCTAAATTGACATTTTAAGCCATTTGCTACATCATTCCATTATCTCAATGTACGACCAAAACTAAAACCTCTTACTCTCTTCGTTTTGGGACTGCAAATATACACCTTTTTTTAATATGCATCAAAAATAATCATTAGTATCACTCTTTTTATCTATTTAACTGATCCTCAAGCAGAAAAATTTTATCCAAGCAGATGATCATGGGGAAAACGAGAAAAAATAGAGAAAAATTGGTGACTTCTTGATGCTTTTTGAAGGGCAATTTGGAAGGCTTTTTGGGAAAATTGTGTTTTTTACAGGATTTTATACCCATGTAGTGGGAACACGAGATTGGATAGATCGGATAGATTTGAACAGATTAAAAAAATCTGCGAGATGAATCTGCCAAAATCCGTTCAATCCGTGTTCTTATTATTGTGATATTTTCTATTTTTGTATTCTATAACACATAACATAATAATATATGGAAATTATTAGCGGGACGGCGTTGTCGAAGATAGTCAAGAATTCTTTGGCAGAGCGGATTGCGGCATGGAAGGCTGAGGGGAAACGGGCTCCCAAATTGTCGGTGGTTTTAGTAGGCGAGGATTCGGATAGTATGAAGTACGTGAAAATCAAGGAAAAAACTTGTGCTGAGATAGGCATGATTGGCGAATTACATCTTCTTCCGGAAAATATCTCACAAGGAGAGCTGTTGGGACTCATCGACAAACTGAATAGGAATGAAATGGTAGATGGGATCTTGATCCAGCTTCCATTACCGGCACATATTGACACGAAAACAGTACTGAACCACGTGGATTACCGCAAAGATGCCGACGGATTACACCCAATGAACGCCGGATTGTTGTTCGAAGGCGGGAAAGGTGTGCTGCCCTGCACGCCAAAAGGGATCATTTCTTTGTTAAAATACGGCAATATCGAGATCGATGGGAAACACGCAGTGGTGTTAGGACGAAGCAACTTGGTGGGAAATCCGGTAGCGCAGATGCTGATGCGGGAGAATGCCACCGTAACGATCTGCCATACACATACTCAAAACTTGCCCAATATTGTGAAACAAGCGGATATCTTAGTACTGGCAATGGGTACGTTTGGCGTGGTGACTCCGGAGATGCTGAAACCGGATGTGGTGGTGGTGGATGTAGCAATGAACTGGGTAAACAACCGATTGGCCGGCGACCTTTATGCGGAACGGAACCTCGCAGCCTTAGAAAATATAGTCTCCGTCATCACCCCAGTGCCAGGCGGCGTAGGTCCGATGACGATTGTGGGGCTGTTGGAAAATGTCGTGGAGATGGCAACATCCCAACCTCATTCACCCAAATAAATCACACGCTCTTCTAATGTAAAAGCACTGAAGAGACCGAAACCATTTTTGATATTGTTGTAGACACTGCTGGGCTCCATGAAAAATCCTATATACTCGTTTTGGTTGGAACGGGAATATTCATATTTATATTCGTGTTCATCAATTTGCGCCAAATAGACTTTGACTTCCTTGCCTTCATAGTAGTATCCTCCTTCCGCAATAAAATCCACTTTCATTTTTATCCTACTGCCATCCCGTTCTTTATCTGAATAAACAGGCTCCGGATCAACATAGTTATATAAGAAATCGAAATGTTCATGAAATATGGTATCCCAATACCCCTCTCCATCTTCGTTATAATCATAAGTATATTCTCCTTTCCTTTGCAACAGCGCATAGTAATTGTCTTCGTTGGGGAAATCTTGGAATGAAAACTCATATGTATATGTTTTCCAATCGTAGTCAATGTAGGCCGTGTCAAACCGAACGGAGAGCCCCACATCCCGTTTATAAGGGACGGTGCATTCGGCATAAACGGTTTCGAAACCATCGGCGCTGGCCCGGATGTAGTAGGTTTGTCCCTCGCGGATCGGCATGGCGTCGTGGGCGATGAAGTATCTGAATGTTTCCTCGTCGTAATCCAGCCTGAGCCAGTTTCTATTGTCTCGCGACATCTCAATTTTCTCATTCTTAATGCTGATGCCATTAGCATCCGAGCTATTGGCTAACAATTGACAGGAAAAGGAAAGCTTTACAAATGTTGTATCCAACTGTGGACAAATCCGTCCATAAAGAACGAGTTTGGGGCTTGTAAACTCCTCTCCAATATTCACTTCTTGAATACAAGAAGATAAGATAAAAGGAAGTAAAAATATCCAATATAATCTTTTCATGGCTTAAAATTTAAAATGATACGTGAATGTGGGAATGATCGGAAAAATAGAAACTTGATAGATTTTCGCCCGGTTGCTTCCATATCCTGAATCTGTATAATAGAAGAAAGCATTTTTATTATTATATATATTATAAATGCTAACTTCAAAAATGCTAGTGAATTTTCCTTTTTTATGCGGTTTAATAAATTGTGCATTCACATCAAGATGGTGGAAAGGCCTCATACGGAGGTTATTTTTTTCGCCATAACTTTCTATGAAATCGGAATAATAAATTCCTGATCCGGATTCTGGTTTTAAAAAATGTTCGGAAAGATAAGCATCCAGGCCGTTTGATTCATACAGGGCTTGGGGCATGGTGACCGCGTTGCCCGTAGCGAACGTCCACGTGAGAGAAAGGTTGACCCTGGGGGTTGGACTGTAAATCAAGACAATAGAGACATCGTGCCGCCGATCGTAGCGGGCGAAATATTTCTCTCCAAAGTTGTGTTCATCGAATTGATGCTGTACCCACGAAAGGGTATAGCCCACCCAGCCGGTGAATTTTCCGGCAGTTTTCCGGATGAGAAACTCCGCTCCGTAGGCCCAACCTTGTCCGGCAGTGACATTTTCCTCCCACGGGGTAGCGGCCATGTTGGGATCAAGCATACCCTCAAGGGCGTCAATCATGAAAGAACTCCCTTCTTTCAAACCAAGAATATTGTCCATTTTTTTATAGTACCCTTCGATGGAAAACGAAAGTTTAGGCCGAGCCCAGTCGTAAACGGCACCAATGGCCACTTGTTGCGAACGCTGTGGTTTCACTTTGTTGGTGACTGGCACCCACAAATCGGTAGGCAAACCGATACTGGTGCTGCTGATTAGAATCATGTATTGATTCATCAGAGCATAAGATACTTTGAGTGCTAAGTTATTGCGTACGTTGTAACTTGCGGAGAATCGAGGCTCAGGCATGAAATAGGACTTGTTGTCCACGGAAAATAACACAAACCGAACGCCGGGATTGAGTTTCCATTTGCCCAAACTGATCTCATCTTCCATATAAATCGCTGATTCCAAGCCTAATTCACGAATAGTTTTAGTGGAATCTATAAACTCGTCTTTCCAAACTAACGCTTGCGGGGAAGATTGATGCAAAGTAAACGACGCACCCATCAACAACGTATGGTTGGCATTAAGGTTATAGGTTAGGTCATATTTCAAGGCGTAATCCCGGATTCCGGAATTGTAGCGCAACTTGTAGAGTGTCTGTTTGTTTTCCTCTTCCTCCATACCGATACTCATAGTGTAGTCATTGAAAATCAATGACATATTAGCAAAAAATTTATTGGCGAAAATGTGATTCCAACGAACGGACGCCGTACCGTTTTGCCAAAACAAAGACATGTCACTTTTATACGAGTGGCTCCCATTCTTATCTTTGCTTTTCAGGTAAAATTTATCTTTCCCCCAATACCCGCTAATGAAAATCTTGTCTTTTTCACCCAAGTCAAAATTAAATTTGGCGTTAAAATCGTGGAAAAAGTAACCGGCTGTCGTTCCAGAAGCCATGAGTGACATGACCGGTCTGATCAAAAGATCGAAATAGGTTCGGCGGGCAGAGATCATGAAGGAGGCTTTGTCTTTGATGATCGGGCCTTCGAATACCAAGTGGGAGGAGATCAGTCCGATGCCGCCCTCACCGTGAAATTCCTGTTTGTTCCCATCTTTCATTCGCACATCAATGACGGAAGAGAGCCTACCGCCGTAGCGCGCTGGGAAACCACCCTTGATCAATTCCACCGACCGGATCGCATCACCGTTAAAGATGGAGAAAAAGCCAAGTAAGTGGCTGGCATTGTAGATGGTAGCTTCATCCAAGATAATCAAGTTCTGATCGGCGCTGCCACCCCGTACGTAGATGCCGGAAGTCCCTTCGCTGGCCGATTGCACGCCTGGGAAAAGGAGCAGTGTTTTGAAAACGTCCTTTTCGCCAAACAGCGCTGGCAACGACTTCACCTCCATCGGGGAGAGTTTCAATGAACTCATCTGCACCACCTCGCTCGCCTTCTTCTCGGCAGTCACCACGACTTGCTCCAATCGGGTGTAACTGCTTTTCAAATTGACATTTAAGGTTATATCTTGATGAAACGGAATGCTGACCGTGTCAATATTAAATCCGGGTGAGGAGATGAAGAGCGTAATCGAATCTGCAGGTGCCAACGAGAGGGAATAGAACCCATAGGCATTACTGTAGGTCGATTTTTCGGTCTCCGGATTGTAAATCAATGTAGCGGGCAATAGTTCCTTGCTTCCGGCCTCCATGACGTGTCCACTGACCGTGACGTGTTTTTGGGCGTAGGAAATGAAGGGAAGAAAGAGGAAAAATAGAAAGGGGATTGTCTTGTTCATTGGAGATGTTGATTAAAGATTGTTTAAAATTCGTCAATTACTTCTTCCCATTTATACACTTTGTCGCCCCGCCGTACTAATTCATCGGTTTTGATGGAGCAAAATTCTCCTTTCACAGCTTGGGACACAGATTGGAGATCGACTCGGACTTCATCCACCGTCTTCTCATAAACGCCGGTAGTTGGCCCCATAATTAACAGTTGGTCACCTACGACAATTTCCCCAGTCTCGACCTGGATTTCGGCAACGTCCAATTTAGTAAAATAATTGGTGATTTTGCCGATATATTGCTTCACCCGGGTGGCTTGCGAGCCATATCGCTCCGACCATTCCCCCATCTTGCGACCTAAATAATATCCATCCCAAAAATCTCTGTTATAGACACTTCGCAATCTCTGCATCCAAGCATCCGCTTTCTCTTGGGTGTATGTTCCGTCTTGAATGGCGGTAAGCGCTTCGTGGTAGCATTGGGTCACCACTTTCACGTATTCGGCAGAACGGCCGCGGCCCTCAATCTTTAATACGGTGACACCGGCCTTCACGAGCTTGTCTAAAAAACCGATGGCGCAGAGATCTTTGGGCGACATAATATATTGATTATCAATAGCGAGTTCCACTTCATGGTCAATATCTTTTACGAGATATCCACGCCGGCAGGGTTGTAGACAAGCTCCGCGGTTAGCGGAATAGTTGAAATTGTCGAGACTGAGATAGCATTTTCCGGAGACCGCCATGCAAAGCGCACCATGTACGAACATCTCAATACGTATCAGTTCGCCTTTAGGGCCTCTAACATTATGATCCACAATCATTTTTGCAATGTCGGCCACTTGGCTCAATACCACTTCGCGACCCAACACAACGACATCCGCAAATTGGGCGAAAAAGCGCACCGCCTCCACATTGGTGACGTTGCATTGCGTAGAAATATGGACTTCCACCCCGATCTCCCGGGCATATTGAATCACCGCCCAGTCTGAGGCGATGACGGCGGAAACCCCACACTGTTTGGCTAAGTCCAACAGTCTTTTAACATCTTCTATTTCATTATTATAGATAATCGTGTTTACCGTGAGATAGGATAACACGTTGTGCCGGGCACAGATTTCGGTGATCGTCCGCAAATCCTCGTCGGTGAAATTGGCGGAGGAGCGGGAGCGCATATTCATCTTTCCCACGCCAAAATATACGGAGCCAGCACCGGCCTGAATGGCAGCCATCAAGGATTCGTAAGAACCCACGGGAGACATGATTTCTATCTTGTTTTTCATATTGTTTTTTAATTAACAAGTCGACGAATAGGCAAGTAAACTTCGTCTACCTGTTCACCTGTCTACTCGTTTACTTAAACATCGTTTTCACTTTCCGCACCGCCTCGACCAACCGGTCTATTTCTGATTTTTCGTTGTACAAAGCGAAAGAAGCCCGAATAGTACCCGGGATGCAAAAGATGTCCATGACGGGTTGCGTACAGTGGTGTCCGGTACGCACCGCAACACCAATCCGGTCAATGATCACGCCGGCGTCGTAAGGATGTATTCCTTTGAGGTTGAAAGAGATAATGGCCGCTTTGTGGGGAGCGGTGCCCACAAAATCAAGATCCTCTATCTCGCTCAATTTTTCAACACCGTAACGCAACAGCTCCTCTTCATAAGCGGCAATCTTCGCCAAACCAATATTTTCGATATATTCAATTGCTTTCTCCAAACCGATCACATCGCCCACAGACGGAGTGCCCGCCTCGAACTTGAACGGGAGGTCGGCGTACGTGCTCTTTTCGAGGGTCACGGTCTTAATCATCTCTCCCCCACCCTGGTACGGCGGCATCTTCTCCAGCCATTTTTCCTTGCCATACATCACGCCAATGCCCATAGGACCATACATTTTATGTCCTGAAAAACAGTAGAAATCGCAATCCAGCGCCTGCACATCCACCCGGATATGGGAAATAGCCTGCGCCCCGTCCAGCATCACGGGAATGCCGTGGCTGTGGGCGATGTCGATGATCTGCTTCACCGGATTGATCGTACCTAATGAGTTAGAAACATGGGTAATAGCCACGATCTTCGTTTTATCGGTAATGAGAGGTTCGAACTTCTCCACGTCCAGTGCACCCCGTTCATCAAACGGAATCACTTTGATTTTCGCCCCCTTTTCCTCGCAAATGAGTTGCCACGGAACGATATTCGAGTGGTGTTCCATGCCGGAAATGATCACCTCGTCGCCGGGGAAAAGAAACGCCTTTCCGAAAGAGGAGGCGACGAGATTGATGGATTCCGTAGTACCACGCGTGAAAATCACTTCGTGACTATACACCGCATTGATAAAAGCTTGTATCCGTTGGCGGGCTTGCTCAAATCGATCGGTAGCCCGCTGACTGAGGTAGTGCGCCCCGCGGTGAATATTGCTGTTGATTGTCCGGTAATAGTCCGACATCGCATTGAGCACCACTTCGGGCTTCTGCGTGGTCGCCGCATTATCAAAATAGACCAAATGGCGGTCGTATATTTTCTGATCAAGAATGATAAAATCTTCCCTATTCATTATTCACCATTCATTATTTACTATTTGTTATTCACTATTAATTATTAATTCCCTTGTCTTCTTCTCCCTTCCTCATATATTTCAATTGATTAAAATAAAGCAGCGCAAAAATAACACTGCCCAAAAAATACGTGGAGTTGAGGGAGAGAACTCCATGACCAGTAATGACAGCGCAACCAAATAGCAACAGTTTGGAAATGACGAAGATATGAAATCCTATTTTCTCCATTCTCATCATCAGGGCGGCACCGATGACGGTGAGGATGAGGCAACCGGAGAAAAAATAAAAAACCCATGACGGAATTTCCATCATAGACTGAAGTTCTTTCAACACATTGTCGTCAAAACCCATCTGGTAGGCGTTCTCCAAAAGATCGGTCAGGAAATTCTTTGCCCCCATCAACAACGTAGTCATCAACATGATGGAGGAACCGATATAGGTTAAAATGGGGAGAACGATTAGGGCGGTGGGTCGTTTTTTTTCTTGCCAGGGATTATTGTTCATTATTGAAGTATTGGGTTCTGGGGAACCCGTGGTAGGATGACTTGGAGTCGCCCCTACCACGGGTCGCCTCAACAACCATGATAAATCACTTTGTAATATATTTTTGTTTCATCTGTTATCCTAAATCGATGATCCGAGCGATGCCCTATGATCCAAGCTATTTCATCATCAATCAATAAAATCAAAATATGATTTTTTGAATAGTTGTCAATTTTTTGATCATTGAAAAAATCGCTCACTTTCTTTTTCCCTTTCATGCCCAGCGGTTGGAAACTGTCGCCATGTTCCCAATTCCGTAAGGTTAGGGGATATTTCAACAGCTCGGCATCCACATACCATATTCTCGGATCTTTTTCAAAAACAAGTTCTTCTTCCTTCTGCAAACATTGGATCTCAAATCCAAGTTGCTCTAACGCTTTCAGGTTCGGGATTATTACAGTTTCCTTTTTATTTTTTTTGATTTTTGAAATAATCAACTGTTTTCTTTCCTGAATAGCGATATGTGAGGATGAATAGTACCTTCTTCCAGACTGTTTTTGCCAATTTTGAAAAATGACATGAACGGTGTCGTTGTTAAATCCAAACGGTGATAATAACTCATAGAGAAGCAGTTCCAAATCATCTTGATAAAGTGACAAGGTCTCTTTTTCGATAAAAAAATAATCTGATTTTTTCCACAACAATTCGTCTCTAATTTTCTGAATATGTTGATTATAAAAATGATACTGCCGCTGAAAAATATCGATGTTTTGCTGAAATGTATGGATCAACGAAGGGTTGATCTCTTCAAGTTGAGGGATGATATTCAATCGGATTTTATTGCGTTGATACTCATCCGTAAGATTCGTCCGATCAATGCAATAGGGAAGATTATGTTGAGTAATGTACTCCTCAATTTCTTTGGAAGAGAACGAGAGCAGTGGTCGGATGATCTTCCCGTTTCGGGGCGGGATGCCGGTGAGTCCTTTCAAACCGGTGCCGCGAGCCAGGTTGAGAAGCAACGTCTCGGCGTTGTCGTTAGCGTGGTGGGCGGTGACAATGAAGTCGTAATCCGGTGCCATCTTCTCAAACCATTGGTAACGAAACTCCCGGGCGATCATCTCCATAGACTTCCCCTTAATCGATTGAAAATCTTCATGATAAAACTCTTTCAGATGAACTTGACAGCGATATTCCGATCCCATCTTCATCACGAAAGCCATATCGTGATTCGACTCCTCTTCCCGGAGGTGGAAGTTACAATGTGCTATGTCAAAAGGAATTTGGTGTGTGTGTAAAAGATGAACCAATGCCGAGGAATCCTTTCCACCGCTCACTGCCAACAAGAATTTTTTGTTGAATGGATCGCCCGTGATCTTTGCCAATTTCGTTAAGAATGTGTTTTTCATAATGAGATGCAAAGATAGAAGTTTTCAGGTAACTATTAATTTAACTCATGTTACGCAACAGGGGCAAAACCTTAAACCTTCATTTTTCAAAAAAATGTCTGGTGTGAAAAAAATATAACATAGTACGTTTCAGTTATTTACAAAAGTAAAAGCTACTTAATCCGTCCAATCCAAGGAGAAAAACGCGTTTTTTTTCACTCCGATTTCGACCCGCATCATTTTTTTCTTAAATTTGCCGCGGAAAACCAGCCCCGGCATGATTTTTTTAAACGGGCTTATGAAACAAAAAACACCAAAGCAAACACTTTAAACCTCCCATCCCATGAGATCACCGCATCTATTTCAAAGCGTCATCGCCTGCCTTTTGGTGATGATCGGTTTATTAACCCTGAATACGGAAGAGGACGGCCGGATCCATCACGGAAAGAGCGGCCGCTTGACCTCCGTGACGAATGGCGGGCGATCGCCCGCAAAGTGGCGGCCCTCGATGGCGGCGGAGACCCTTGGCGGAGCGGTCGCGGAAGCCGCGTCCGGCCTCCCCTGGCTGGAGACGGACACGGATCCCGTCGGAGGCGCCGGAGCTCCGCCGCCGGCCTTGACCAAGAGCGCCGCGTTCGCCTACGGGCTGGGGGCGGCGGAGATCCGTGGCGCGGCGGGCAGCATGCGGCGGGAGACGACGCTCTCCATCACCGGGCTGGAACGGGAGCAGACCCCTCCGCTGTCCACCGGCATGGTGAACGTGACCGGGACGCACAACGCTTACAGGATGCTTCCGGCG
>JAITVP010000019.1 GCA_031285725.1 Bacteroidales bacterium | reverse complement strand
ATCTGAGAAAGGTGAAAGCCAGAACCAAAGAAGTGCTGGAGGCTGCCATTGCGGATGCTTTAAATATTATTTCAACATCGGATATTTTAGGATGGTTTGCAGAAGACGGATATAGTACTGAATAAGTTCAATTGCTATAAAAACAGATATTTTTAGTCTTTCCATATAAATCAGCATAAAACAGCGCTATTTTTATAGCAGACCACAGAAATCTCCATTGCTTTCCTTCCAAGCATCCCGTTTTTTGGAATAAAAAGAGATAGAATACCCGCCATTGTTGTTTTCCCTTTAGTTATGAGTAATAAAAAGAGACTCCAATCCTACAAGCGTCCCAATAACATCAAGAGGTACTCCTCGTCCAATGCAGCACACATCTTTTTGGTTTTGAGCCACTATTGATGATTGAGATTCATAATTTATCCAAAAGTTCGGGAAAGTAATTGCATTGACGATAGTCAGACGAAATCATGATTTTACACAAAGGAAAAGCAGACCTTCTATCCTCCCACTGGAATCGTCACCCCTGTCTTCTTTTGTATCGCCTGTAGTTGGCTCATTTCATCTTGCGAGCAGAAAGTCAGGGCGGTGCCGGTTTTTCCGGCTCTTCCCGTACGGCCGATGCGGTGTACGTAAGTTTCCGGCACATCCGGCAAGTCATAATTGATCACCATGGGCAACTCTTGGATATCTAATCCGCGGGCGGCGATGTCAGTGGCGATCATGACACGGGTTTTCCCTGATTTGAAATTCTCGAGTGCCCGTTGTCTCGCTGTTTGCGACTTGTTACCGTGGATGGATTCGCTTCCGATACCGGCACGACACAAAATACGGGCGATCCGATCGGCACCGTGTTTGGTACGTGAAAAAACCAGAATAGATTCGCTTTCCGTTTGTTGAATCAGCGAGACTAACAATGTCCGTTTCGCCTCTTTTTCCACATGGTAGACATATTGGTCGATCGTTTCCACCACAGAAGATTCCGGGGCGATGTCGATTCTTAACGGATTATGCAAGATAGATTTAGAGAGCGTGGCGATAGCAGACGGCATCGTTGCCGAAAAGAAAAGCGTCTGCTTTTTCATCGGAAGTTTGGGCAGAATCCGCTTGATATCATGGATGAAACCCATATCAAGCATCCGGTCAGCTTCGTCCAAAACAAAATGCTCAATCGCATCTAATTTCACAAAGCCTTGACTTATCAAATCCAACAAACGCCCCGGCGTGGCGATCAGCACGTCCACTCCTTTTTTCAATTTCTCGACTTGCGGATTTTGATTCACGCCGCCAAAAATCAACCCCTGTCGAATCAGGGTATGTTTGCCGTAATCTTGAAAACATTCATCAATTTGGATGGCTAATTCTCGCGTGGGGGTTAGAATCAATGCCCGTACCGGTCGCTTCTTGCCTGGCAGCGGATGTTGGGATAATAATTGTATAATTGGGATGGCGAATGCGGCGGTTTTTCCGGTACCCGTTTGTGCGCATCCCAACACGTCTCTTTTCGTAAGTGCCACGGGAATAGCTTTTTCCTGAATCGGTGTGGGTACCGTGTACCCTTTTTCCATGATAGCCTTTAAAATAGGCTCAATAATATTTAATTCTTTAAATGTCATAATTTTACTAATGTTTATAGACGATTGAGAAGGAAGATTGGAGGGAGGCTATTTTTAAATGCGATATTCAAAGGATTGCTCAACTGTAAAATTCAAAACTCAAATCCGCGGCAAAGATACAGAAAAAGGAGAAACTGCATTGTAAAGTAAATTAACGGAACAAAAATCAAAAGATAATCGGATGACCCTAAAGTCATTCGATTATTTCTCTCATTAGTTAATTCAGTTATATGTCTACTCCAGCACAAAAAACGTCTCTCCCAACAGCATGTTTTCGCTGAAAATCTCCACCAAATATTTCCCTTTGATGGCTTTGTCGCCTTCACGGATGTCCCAGTATAGGGTCACCGATTCGGCTTTATTGGTGTAGTTAATCGTGGTTTTGCTGGTGTATTGCATTTTTTCTCCATTGTAGTTAAACGTGTAAAGATCGTTGGTACTGGGACTTAACACTTTGCCTGTTCCAGGAATAGCAATACGGGCGTAAAGATTGATCGGGCCGGGTTCGAGTAACGAGTTTTCGCCCACCGTGAATGTGATCTTCAACTTCTTGGATTTGCTCGCCTTGTCGGTGATAACCTCTTCGCTCTTTCGTGATTTAACAGCCACGGCGTAACTTGAAATGCCATAAACTTTTAATACGGAAGCGGTTGATATTTTTTCAGAGAGGTCATCTTTGTCGCGTTGGATGGTTGCCACTTTCACCCGCTCTTGCTGCAACGACTCTTTCACCTGCGTGTTCTCCTCTTTCAACGCCTTGTTTTCTTCATACAATTTGTCCATCTCTTCCACATACTCTTTTGCAATATTTTGAAGACGAGCGAGTTGCTTCTTGATCTTATTGTAATCCGCCTGACTGTTGATCAACTTCTTGATTTCATCGGCGTTGGCCATGATAATGCTGTCTTTTTCAGTCAATCTCTCCGTCAATTCGCCATATTCGCTCTTGATGTTCTCATGCTCGGTAAGCAACTCGTTCAATTCTAATTGCAACAACTCTCTTGCATCATGCGATTTTTTATACTCCACATTGGAGGACGTTGTGCCGAAAAATGCGAAATAAATGGTTGTGCCCATGAAAAGCAGCATTAAAATCCCTAAAATGATAACCCATTTTTTTAAAGGATTTTTTTCCTCTTGATTGTTTTTCAAAGTGATCTCTTCCATTGTAATTATCTATTTTTGTAATCCTATAACTAACAGCAAAAATACTAATAAATTGTTTGAAGATGAAAATAAAGCTAAAACCGTTCGACTCCCTCATTTCCTTCTTCTATCCCCGACTTTGCCCTGCTTGTTCTTCGATCCTACAACACCATGAAAGGGTGATTTGTTTGGATTGCCAGTTGCATTTGCCGGAGACTGATTTTCATGAAGTTGATAACAAACAATTGGAACACGTTTTTGCCGGACGGGTGGAGGTTGCCAAAGTGGCCTCTCTTTTTTCCTATAAGAAAGGTAATCGGATACAGAAATTGTTACATAATTTAAAATATAACGGACAATACGAGCTGGGCGTTTTTCTCGGCGAGTATTACGGAAAGATTCTCGCCCAACAATCGTGGATATCCTCCATTGATCTGATTCTTCCGATTCCCCTGCATCCCAAGAAGGAGAAACAGCGGGGCTATAATCAAAGCGAGGCGATTGTGAGAGGCTTGAGCCAAGCCACGGGCATTCCCTACCGAACGGACATATTGCTCCGAACCACCCACACCGGAACACAAACCAAAAAGAGTCGTTTCAGCCGCTGGGAAAATGTGAAGGAAGTATTTTGTATATCCGATCCTGAACGCATTCATGAACAGCGGGTTATTATTTGTGATGATGTGCTCACCACCGGAGCCACAATGGAGGCAGCCGTTCACAAAGTTCAGGAAGCAAAATCTGGCGAAGTCTTTGTTATTGCGTTGGCAACAACGCAGGGGTGAAGCAGTAGGTGTTTACTGCCCACTGTTTTCTTGCTTACCGCCCTTCACTTCCGCCGTCTCCTTCTTCAAAATATAAATCTCAAATCCCGAATAGAGGAAATAGATGACAATGAAGGAGATGGCAAAGCGGATGCCATCGTCTTTGCGGAGGAAAATGTATAAAAACAGGAACAACAGGCATGAAGTGAACTTGACGATTCGGGAGAGCATGTAGCCCGACATAAAAGCGCGGTTTTCTTTTTTGTGGTCGTTACGCAAGACGACATACAAGGAAAAGAGGGTGATAAAAAAGAAAAAAATGACAATATAGGGTAGGGTGGGCGTGGCGCATTCAGGAAAGAAATATTGAAATAATACGCTTAATGCTGCGATAATGATCGAAAATATAAGTAAACGAAAGGAAAACCTGCGGATGGGAATTTGAGCCATGTTATTTATTTTGAATGTTTTTCACGTTTTTATAAACAAGATAGATGGAAATTGCAATGGAACCGAGCGAACAGATAACCGTGAATAGTGGAGAGGTGGAGAGCCATTGATCCAATTTGATTCCACCGTAAGTGCCGCCGGCAATGATGATGACCATCTGGAAAGCCATGCCGGAGAAGTAACCATACTTGCGATAATGGCCACCCGGGGATCGATTGGAATTTTCCATGAAACTATCTCGCTAACTCCGGTCCTTGGCTCGCCGGGATATCGATCTTGCTGTTCCGCATTTTGCAGTTTCCGACAAAATTCGCACCCGGTTCTATGGAAATTTTCTCAACCACGATGTTGCCCATCAACACTGCGGTAGCTTTCAAAGCGAGCAACTCCGCAACTTGGATATTCGCCTTTGCATTTCCTTCGATCTCAATGGATTGGCAAATGATCTCGCCCTCAATGCTTCCCGATTGCCCGATGATGACTTTCGCTTTGGATTTCACATTTCCCTTAATAGTGCCGTCGATGCGACAATCGCCGGTGGTGACGATATCACCGATAAATGTGGTGCCGGCTGCGATGATATTCACACCGCCTCCAACTTCCTGATCGTAAACTTTTGCCATAATTTTGTATTATTGGATAACGTTATTTTTTCTCTAAATAATTTTCTTCAAAGAATTTCTGATAGGTGACACGGGAAGCGATGTTGTTGTAGAAAGTGGTGTAGTTGGTAGCGGACATGACACATACCTTCATTCCCCCTTTTGCGATGGAAGGTTTGAAAAACTCGTTTTGCACCATGGCGTGGTAATATTCCATCGCTGTTTCCTTGTTTTTAAATCGCGTGATGGAGACCATCTGCGTTTGATCTTTTTGGTCGAGATAAAAACTATTGACATTGAACCGCTGCAAACTGAAAAACTGCGAATTGAAATTACTGATGTCGTTCTTCACATCCACTACGGTATATTTGTTAATATCAATAATTAACGTCACATAGTGCATTTCGTCTGGCAAATATTTGAAATAGTTTGATGTAGGAGCGGCTTCACTTCCGCCTTGTCCGCCAACAGTAGACGCCGTCAGTTCCTTTTTGTCAGGAAAAAGGGAAAGGTAGATTTTGGCCAATTCCGCCACTTCGGTTTTCGGATAGGTTTTGATGATGTGAGTCAATGATGACACCAAAGAATCCACGCCTGTGGTTTGTCCTACTGCCACAGCCCTTAAATATTCGAATTTGGATTTTAACACCACATCGGAAACCATGGGAATTTCCGCATCCGACAAGACGATGGTTTGCCGCCAATCTTTCCGGCTGTAAGCCTCGAAAACCTGTTCGTACTTCCGTTCGTGTCCTTTTTCGACATCCGCTAGTTTCTTATAGTAATCCGGATCTTGGATCAGTTTGGCATAATCGCTGTCGGGATATTTAGTCAAGATAGTGTTCTTGGGTTCGTTATATCCCGGATCGTTGGTTTGTAATAAGTTACGGTATAATAGGAACAATGAAGGCAATGCCAGATCATGGTCGGGGAAGCGGGTGATCAACCTGCGGAATGTCTCGTTGGAACGCTTGATGTCGTGGAGATCATCGAGATAGATGATTCCGGCATTATACATCGCATTGACAATCATTATGTTGGAAGTGTCCATCGCCCCTGGAGTCAACGGAAGATCTTGCGTGTAATATGCAGCCTCCTTGGGATCGGTTTCCCGTTGCTTGATCGGATTACCGTCATCGTCATATTCTGTCATATCCTCCACCAAGGAAGGATCATTCATCACGGCCAACTCTTCGAACGAGAGTTGTTGTTTATTGCTGATTCGCCAGTTGTCTTCCAACTTCCGATTCCCCCAAAGTCGGAAAAACTCGGTTTTCCCTTGTGTGATCAACGATTGGTTATAGAAATACCACTTCCCGTTAGAGGTCGTGGTGTTCACGTTTCGCATTCCAGCTGTTGCCGCCAACGCTGCCATCCGGTCCGCTTCCTCCTTGGCCAATCGGCGTTCCTCTGCGGTGTGGTTTTCAATCATCTTCCTTACCCAAGTGTTCCGTTCCGCCTCGCTCATTTTGGCGATGCGTTGCAAACTGTCTTGCGTGGTGATAATAGTCAGATTATCAACCAGTCCGCGCAGGATATTTCCTTTTTTGATGACGGCTTCCCGGTTTGGGTAATTGTTGGGCAACGTCATCAGCGCCGTATCGTAGTATGATTGTGCCCGAACGTATTCCTCGTTTTCAAAAAGCATATCAGCCAAGATGATAGATGAAAATGTGCGTTGGTAATCATTATTCGTGTATGCTGCGACAGACTTCGCTAAGAAGTCCTGTTGCTCTTTTTCGTTCTCGTCCTTTTCGGCGATTCGGGACATAGCGTAATAAATCTGGTCGTAGTAATCCTCATTTTTGCTCTCAGTCAACATTTTTTCCAGATCTTTCATGATAGATGCCCGGGAGGAAGGCGTACCGTCGTAATTCATCGCTAAGTGCATATGGGCACTGAAGATCATCTCATATTCGGTTGCGAGTTTGATCACCTTTTGGAAACTCTTTTGCGCTTCCTGCAGTTGCCCGTTGGTCTCGTACAGTTGGCCCCGAATAAAATAGAGACGGGTTTTAAAATCCCGCTTTGGATTGTTGGCAACCGCTTCGTTGATATAATCAATGGCGGCCAAAATATCACCATCGGTTGCGGTCAAATGGTATTCAGCACCTGCGGCATTGTACAATACCTTGAGCTTTTTATTTTTACTTTTATATAACATGTAAGCGATTTCGTCCAAACTGACCAGTGCGGAAGAGTAATATCCCTGTCGGATAGCGGTGCGTGTGGCCCAGATCATTGCTTCTTCAAGGGCATTCCACTGCGAACCTTTGTAATTGGTGATGATGTAATTGAAAACGCGTTGCGCCTGTACATAATCCTGTTTGTAAAAATAGGACTTTCCCATGAGCAGATAAACGTCATCCATTGTTTTCACATACTCTTTTCCCCGAATCAGCATGGAGTGCTTGTAAATTGATTTAGAGCACTTTTCAATGGTGCGATCCATGGCCGGAAAGATGGATGCCAGATCGTTTTTCGCCGGATAATTGTAAATGGGTAACTGTGTCGTGAAATTGTCTTTGTTTTTTTTGGCCAACTCGGCTTCCCCCTCCTTCATTGCTTCCTTCGCATTGAAGTTCACGTTGAATTTTGAAGAAACCGTGTGGTACGATCTGTTCACAAACGAGTTTTTTTGCGTTGAACAAGAACTGCACAGCACAACCAATCCTACAACAAATACTACAAGATGAGAATATGTTATTCTATTCAATGTCAGTCAGTTTAGATGTTATTATTGCCATTATTAGACAAAACGGCCCAACAATAACGCTTATTGCGATATTTTATTTTTGCTGATTTTCAAAATATTGCTCCAATAATTTTTGGACATATTTACCGAACACGTCAAATTCGATATTCACCACCGTGCCTGGGTTGAAATTGTGAAAATTAGTCACTTCTTGGGTAAAAGGGATGATGGCCACGGAAAATCTTCCTTTTTCCGAATCCACGACGGTCAAGCTCACGCCGTTCACGCAGATGGAGCCTTTGGGTACGGTAAAATTATTCAATTCCGGATCATATGTGAAATAGTACCGCCAGCTGCCATTCTCATCCACCACTTTTTCGCACACCGCCGTTTGGTCAACATGACCTTGCACAATATGCCCGTCGAAACGTCCATCCATTTTCATGCTTCGTTCCAAATTCACCTCGTACCCCATATTCCATGTTCTCAAATTGGTCTTCAACATGGTTTCGTCCATGGCGGTCACCACATACTGTTTCTTCTCCCGATCTACCGCCACGATGGTCAAACAACAGCCATCGTGCGCCATGCTCTGGTCTATTTTCAATTCATCGCCAAAATCTACCTCGATGGTGAAATGGTAATTGGTATTCTCTTTTTCGATAGATACAATTCGTCCGTTTTTCTCTACGATTCCTGTAAACATAGCTTTATTTTTTAATAGTACGCGAAAGTACGAAAAAGTTGACGAGTGGATGAGTGTTAAATAAACAACTTCGCACATCGACTTTTTATTTCTTCAACACTATTTATTGTGTTTATATTTATCTTATATTTGCAAACTGAAAGTAAAATTATGCTTAATTAATTAAAATAAATAACAATCACTATGAATCCTCCCAAAATAATACATGCCATTTTGTTGATTGACATTCCCCAATCGCTTGCACCGTCTTTTCAGGTTGATCTGCAAGATGCCGTGAAAGCTTATTTTGAGAATTGTGATGATATTCTGTATGCGGTCAATGGCGAAGGCACCCACATCCATGTGCTGGCGAAAACGATGAAAGGCAATACGCTGTTATCGGAATGGTTACAAGGTTTCAAGACGAAAATGCAAGAGAGGATGAATAAAGAGGGTTTACTTCGAGTGGATTTGCGTTGGAAGCCAGAACATTTTGCCTTCGAAGTGGAAAATTCAGAAATTCACGACCTCCTTTCCATGATCAAGAGCCAGAAAGTGATCCACGCTAAGCAATCCTTCGAGGAGGAGTTTGTGGATATTGTGAATAGTGGTCATGTTATTATTGATGGGAACAATATATTATTAAATATACAATAATAAAAAATACGTTGCAAAAAATGACTTCATTAACGTGTCCATCTGTGTACTTAATTTACTTGTCATTTTTTTGCGTGAAAAACAAGCAAAAGGTCAAAAAATGATTCGGAAATTGCGGAAAACAACCTCCAAAAAGACTCAGTTTATCCACAATTTCCCCATGATCATCTGTTTGGATAAAATTTTTCTGCTTGAGGATCAGTTAAATAGATAAAAAGAGTGATACTAATGATTATTTTTGATGCATATTAAAAAAAAGGTGTATATTTGCAGTCCCAAAACGGATAGAATAAGAGGTTTTAGTTTTGGCCGTACATTGAGATAATGGAATGATGTAGCAAATGGCTTAAAATGTCAATTTAGAGATTTTGAGAGCGCAAGCGATAAAGTCGGGACAGACACAACAGATTAGAGATTAAATAGAATGGA
>JAITVP010000016.1 GCA_031285725.1 Bacteroidales bacterium | reverse complement strand
ATAGCCCTCTTCGGGAAAAAGATCCGGTTTATTTCCCGAAGAGGGGAACATTTCTGTTATTTTTTGTAGCGCATCAATTTAGCTGAACGCATTGGATTTGTAATACTGTTTTTCAACATACAGTCCGATCAATTTATCGTGCACTTCGACCCTCTTTGAGAAGCATATCGTCTTGCGGCACAATCGTTTCAGATGTGTCCTGAAGTTCAGGTTCCCGCGCTTGATCTTCCATGTCCGATCCTTGCCGATGTGGTGTTTTTCCGGAGGCAACAAACCGGAATAGCTTTCCCAACCATCCGTGCAGTAACTCCTTATCGGGAAACAAGCCATTTTATCAAGCAACTCCATTCAAACCCTAACTCTTCCGTGGCCCTCTATTTCCGCCATTGTTCCCGTTAGGTCTCGGGCCTCTGTTGCCGCCGCCATTGTTCCCGCCTTGAGAGCGTGGAGGACGACTCTCTTCCACATAACCTTCCGGTTTGGGAAGCAGCACTCGGTGAGAAAGTTTCAGTTTGCCGGTTTTCTCGTCAACGGCGATCAGTTTCACGTCGATCTCATCGCCCACATTGAGGATACCGTCCAAATTTTCCAGTCTTTTGTAAGCCACTTCGGAGATGTGCAGCAAACCGTCAGTGCCGGGGAAAATTTCCACAAATGCGCCAAACGGAACGATGCTCCGCACTTTGCCGTGATACACTTCGCCAATTTCGGGAACCGCCGTGATCGCTTTGATACGAGCGATGGCCGCATTGATATTGTCCACATTCGCAGCTGCAATGTCAATCACACCGTGATCGCCCACCTCTTCAATATTAATCGTAGTACCGGTTTCGCGTTGCATCTCTTGGATAATCTTTCCGCCGGGTCCAATCACCGCACCGATTTGGTCGCGCACAATGATCATTTGAACGATACGCGGAACAAACGGTTTGTAATCCTCTCTCGGTTGGGGCATCGCTTCCACGATCTTGTCCAAAATGTGCATACGGCCTTGGCGGGCCTGTTCAAGCGCCTCCGCCATCACCGCCGACGTAAGTCCGTTCACCTTGATGTCCATCTGACAAGCGGTGATGCCATCTTTCGTTCCACAAATTTTAAAGTCCATGTCGCCGAGGTGGTCTTCATCGCCTAAAATATCGGACAAAATAGCGTAGTTACCCGTTTCCTCATTGGTAATCAATCCCATGGCGATTCCAGAAACCGGTTTGCTGATCTTCACGCCACAATCCAATAACGCCAATGTTCCGGCGCAAACGGTGGCCATAGAAGAACTTCCGTTGGATTCCAAAATATCGGACACCAAACGCACGGTGTAAGGGAATTGGGGATCATCGAACGGGATGACCGGTTTGAGTGCGCGGTTCGCCAAGTTAGCGTGTCCCACTTCGCGACGGCTGGCACTGCCAACCCGTTTCACTTCGCCCACGGAAAACGGTGGGAAATTATAATGCAAGATGAAACGGTTGTAACCATTGATAACAGCACCGTCAATCATCTGTTCGTCCAATTTTGTACCTAAAGTACAGGTAGTTATGGATTGTGTTTCACCACGGGTAAAGATTGCCGAACCATGTACGGAGGGCAGGTAGTCGGTTTCGATCCAGATTGGACGGATTTGATCCAATGAGCGTCCGTCCAAGCGAACGCGTTCATCCAAAATCATCGCACGCATTGCATCGTATTGAACATCATGGTAATAACGTTTAATGAGATGTGCTTTTTCTTCCCTCTCTTCTTCTGTGAACGTTTCGAGATACTCGGTCAAAATCGCATCGAAACTGTCGTTCCTTTCATGCTTGCCCACGAAAGATTTCGCCACAGCGTAGACTTTGTCGTAGGTTGCTTCTTTCACGGCTATGCGCAAGTCGTCATCATTGGTCTCGTGGCAATATTCGCGCTTGGGATTTGCTTTTCCCACTTCAGCGGCCAATTCGAGTTGCACTTGGCACTGTTTCTTGATCGCATCGTGGGCGAAATTGAGCGCAGCCACCATGTCAGCTTCAGAGATCTCTTTCATCTCGCCTTCCACCATCATGATGTTGTGCAATGAAGCAGCCACGATCATGTCGATATCCGATTGCGCCATCTGTTCCACGGTCGGATTGATAATCATCTGACCGTTAATTCTTCCCACGCGCACTTCCGATATCGGACCGTTGAACGGAATGTTGGAAACTGCCAATGCGGATGAAGCCGCCAGACATGCCAGCCCATCGGGAAGGATGTTTTTGTCGCCCGACATCAACGTGATGATCACTTGCGTTTCCGCATGGAAATCATCGGGGAAAAGCGGACGGAGTGCCCGATCCACCAAACGGTCGATGAGGATTTCGTATTCAGAGGGTCTTCCTTCGCGTTTGAAAAAACCGCCCGGAAAACGACCCACCGCGGCATATTTTTCTTGGTATTCCACTTGCAGCGGCATGAAATCCACATTCTCCGCCGCATCTTTTTTAGCGCATACAGTGGCCAGCAACATCGTGTCGCCCATTTTCACCATCACCGATCCATCGGCTTGTTTCGCTAATTTTCCTGTTTCGATGGTAATTTCTTGTCCATTACCTATATCGAAAGTTTTGGTTATCACATTCATTTTTCTTTTATTTTGTTAGTTTATTATGTCCAGTAAAATATCTTAGTCTATAAATTTCGTCTAAATCCTATTTTGAGGTGCCGGAAAAGTTCAACCAAAAAGAGTCAGGATAAGTTAAAGGCACCCAAGTCTTTCTCAAACAATCTTCCAACTCCCAACTACCGTTTCACCACCTTGTCGCTTCCTATGGGAATGCCATCGTTTAAAACCCGATAATAATACAATCCCGGCGAAAGTTTGTTCAAGCTGACCGTGGTGTAATGGTCGGTTAACGGTTGCGAGATCAGGTTTCGCCCCATGGGGTCGAACAGCTGGAAAACGAGGTCGCCTTCGGGCAGCTCGGAGAGGAAAACCGTCAGGTTGTCATCAACGGGATTGGGGAACACTTGCACGTCTACGGCTTTTACATCCGTGTTGCTTGATGAGTGACTGCGCGGGGCGGCAATCTCATCCTCCATGATCTCAATATCATAGCAAATATCATAGAAGAAACAAAGCACCCCTTTCGCCATGGTG
>JAITVP010000116.1 GCA_031285725.1 Bacteroidales bacterium | reverse complement strand
CAGGCCTTCCTTGTCGTCTTCGTGGTAGGTCTGCGCCGTGCCGTAAAATCCGGCGAAAACCAAGGCTATGTTTACCAGGATTGTTTTTTTCATCGTTCTCTGTTTTTAAGGTTATTTTTTACTTTTCTTTTGAACTTGAGCCTGTTGCTTTGTCATTTCTTCCATTTTGACTTGCCATTTCGACTTTTTTACCGGCTTTTTCATATTCTCTTTCAATTGTGCGTGAACTCTGTCTTCGTTCATCGCCATTCTGAATATCCACATTTGGAGGAAAGTAATCAGGTTCACCAAAAGATAGTAGTACGTTAGAGCAGCCGGCATTTTGTTGAAAATACCCAAGAACATGATCGGCATAATGTACATCATCATCTTGGTCATTTTCTGTGACTGGTCGTTGCCGGTTGGCACCATCAGTTTATTATTCAGCCAAGTGTACACCAATGTCGCTATAGTCATCAACAAGGTGAAAAGGCTGACGTGATCCCCATAGAACGGAATGGAGGTGCCGAAATCCCAAACAGAGTCGTAGCTTGAGAGATCATCCGCCCACAGAAAAGGTTGCTGTCGTAGTTCGTATGCCGATGGAAAGAAGCGGAACATGGCGAAAAGGATTGGCATTTGCAATAACATGGGCAAGCATCCTGAGGCGGGATTGATGCCGGCGCTTTTGTATAACGTCATGGTGGCCTGCTGCTTTTTCGCCATGTCGTCCGGTTTGGGATACCGGTTGTTAATTTCGTCTATTTCTGGTTTCAAAACACGCATTCTGGCCGAAGACATGTAGGTTTTAAAGGCTATCGGTAACAAGATGATTTTCAAAACAATGGTCAGGATCAGGATGATCAGCCCATAGCTTAACCCGTAAGCTTCCAGCCAGTTGAAGAGAGGAACCACGGCGAAACGGTTGATCCAATGCAACAAGAAGAATCCCCAACCGATGGGTACCATCCGTTCTAAATCCAAATCATACTGTTTGAGCAATTTATACTGGTTAGGTCCGAAATAGGCATCCATTCCGAATTTTCCTTGATCTAAATTGGCAACCTCGAAATCAAGTTTAGCCACCATCTCTTTCAGATGGTAATTTTCCCGCTTGTCAAAAAGATTGACATTGAGTTCCCCACCGTTAAAATAGCCGTCTTTTGCGATGAGTACAGAAGTGAAAAATTGCTGCTTGAACGCCACCCATTTGATGGGCGTGGTGAAACTTTTCTTGTCGGAATTCCGTTCGTCCAAATTATCCACTTCTCCCAGATTATCCGTGAAAAAAAGTGTTGTGATATCGCGTTCGTACTCATAGTTTTTCTCTGTCGTGTTTAAGACTGCATCCCAATCGAACGTGAATGTTTTTGTGGATGGGTAAAGATAATTCGACATATTCACAAAATTGATTTCGAAGCCAATTTTGTAATCGTTATTAGTAAATGTGTACACGTATTCCAAATAGCTGTCGGGATCTATCACTTCCACTAATGAATCTTGTTCGTTGGGCACCAGTTTTGTGGGATGCATCTTCATTGAGAACGTGGAGTTGTCATCGTATAACTGGATGTTCTTCTGCGTGTTCGTTGTGAAATAATAGTTGCTGGTTTGGATCACCGTTTGATCGCGGAGCATCAACTCAATATTCATCACGGATGTTTTACCTTCAAACAGCGTCAACGGTTCTTTCACTGAATCATGGGAAGCGTATTTATAGATGTCTTTTAATTCGATTTGGGAAATATAGCCGCCTTGGGGAGAGATATAGTACTTTGCTTTTCCGGTTTCCACCATATAGTCTGATTTATCGGCGGGTTCCAAATTGGAGAATGGCTTACGTTTCTCCATGGCGGGTTTCTGTTCAGCCTCTTCCTTCACCACGTTTTCCAATGAATCTAACGTGACTAAAATATCCTTGTTTTCCTCTTGCTCAATGGCCATCTTCTCCAAAGACTCTTTCTGCCGCTGTTCTTGCACCTTTTTACTTTGGTTGGCATTGTAGATCCCAAAGCCCAAAATAAGCGCGAAAAGCAGCAAAAAACCAATAATCGTGTTCCTATCCATCCTTTTAAATTTTAACGGGCAAAAGTACTAAATAAAAGTGAGAAAATCGGGAATTTTAAATCAACTTGAACAACCTCAGGAGATAAGCATCGCTACAGACAGCAACCTTCCGTTTGGAGTTTATGCCTGTTTTATTTTTAAACCATTATGGAAATGGAAGATAATCAGGAATTTTTTTTCGCAGGGCAGCCATTTTGCGATTCATAGGCATAAAATCAATACTGGCAGAGCCTGAAAAATGTTACTTTTTTTAGACTCTGCCAGTACAAATCCCAATTCCCTTATTTCCAACTTCTCTTAACTCTTAACTATTTTTTTCATCATCACTCCTTCATCCGTCGTTATCTTGAAGAAATAGACACCGGCGGGCAGGTGGGAAATGTCGATGGTAAAAGTCGATGAGTTAGGAGTTATAAGTTGCCCCGTGAACGAGTGGATATTTTTACCGTATACGTCAAAAACGGCCACATTCTCAATTTCAAAATTCCCCAATTTTTCCATTTTTAATTCCCCCGTCGTCGGATTCGGGTAAATCGTTATCAGATTGCTTTTCTCGTAATCGGAAATGGAGGTCTCTGTAAATTCCACGCGGATGGTGCCATGGGCAGTGACTGGTCCGAAGTTGTAAGAGAGGATCTCTGTTCCCACTTGCGTGCCGTTCACTACCACCGATTTCACTTTGTATCCTTCATCGGGAGTAAACTCGAACGTTTGGTAACCATTTTCCACCACCTGTACATTACCCTCGGGGCTGATGGAACCGTTGTCACCCGCATTTGCCTCGATCGTGTAATAAATCACAACCGGTGCCGCTTCCGTGCGGAATGTGCCAACCAAGGAGTCGCTAATAGAGCCGTTGCCACAATCGGATCTAACTTCAACATAATACGTTGTGTCAGACAACAAGGAGCTTAGTGTGAGTTGCGAATTGTTGGTAGCATTGACGGTAGCGAAAGCGATGGCACCTTCAGGGCGATATTTCACCACCCAGTTAACCTCATTATTGCCGGGTGTCCAGCTGATTCGAGCGGCAGTATGTGTCGTGTTCTCCACCGTAAAATCTGTCGGTGCCGGACAGTCCGGAACGTAAGTCGGATGGATGCTGATGTCATCAACGCAAACCGAATGCACTAACGTATTAGTGTTCTCCCACCGGAATGCGAGATGAGCGCTATTCGGAATGGCATAATCGCCTAATAGCATCGAGTCTATCCTGCCCGCAGTTTCAATCTGGAAAGTTTGAAGGTGAGTGAAGGTAGACATATTCTCAGGATCGGTGACATATCCCACGCTCAGCACCCCGTCATTGCTTTCTTGCCGGAAATAGAACGAGAGGGTGTATCCGTTGAGTGACCGGTTAAATTCAGGGAACACGGCGTATGTTGCAGAAGAAGTACTGGGTGCGGAGAGTAGCGACAACGCATTGGGTGCGGAACTGTAATAGAAAGCACTACCGCTGTTGATGATGTGTGGAGCCACATACGATCCGCTGCCGTGGGCAAACCAACAGAGGGGCATGATGCCGGCTTGGTTGTGCGTGGTGGTGGCTATCGTATAGGAATCGAAGTTTTCCGTGAAAGGAAGCGACAGCGGTTGGTCACACAGTGTGCGAAACGAACCGTGTAAACTCCACTCACTGGTTTCGTCTCCACACACTGATCTCACATAATACCAATAAACCGTATTGCCTAAAAGACCGGTCAGCGTATCGAACGGACTGGTCACCCGGTGGGTGATACCGGCAGTGCTGTTCGGGTTGAATCCCTCTACTCCATAAATAACATCCCACGTGTCGCTGATGGCTGCTTCCCAGCTCACCACTGCAGAGTGGTATGAGATATCGCTGGTGATGAACGTGTGGCTTCTTGGCGAGAAACAATCCGGCAACGGATCAATCACTAAATCATCAATGAGTACCGTGGCGTTGCTGTTGCCCACTCTGAAAGTCAAATACCTTTTGGTTTCCGGATTATTAAAGATGTAAATCGTCGTGTCTATCCAGGTATCGGCTACATTTAATGTTATGTTTTCCAATTGGGTGAATGTGCTGGGATCAGTGGGAGTTGTGGAAACGCCCACCGACAACACGTTCGACGTGGAAGCGACACGCATTTTGAAAGATATCGAAAGATTCATCAAATACGTTTCACTGATTCTGGGAGTAGAAGCCATCACAAAGTAGGTGGCGCCGCTGGTGAGGCAAAGGCTTGCCGGCGTGGAAGAGTGGATCGCACTCAGGTAGGGATTGCCCACCACACCGCTACTGTTGTGAGAGGTCCAGCAAAGCGGGAAACTGCCTTCACCCGTTCCGAAAAGGTCGAAAGAGTTGGTGTAAGGAAGTAACGTAATATCGTCGCACAAGGCGGAGAAGTTGAACGGAAGCGACCATTCGCTGGTTTCATCACCGCAAACCATGCGCACATAAAATTCATATGGAACACCCATATCCAGTCCACTTACATTCAAATAATTATCTATTGTCGAGACCGGTGTGGCATCCGTATTGGGATTGAAACCACTGGTGCCGTAAACCACTTGCCAAGTTGCTCCACTGGAAGCCGGCCAAACCAGCCGTGCGCTATATTCCGTGAGATTGGATACGGAAAGAGCCACTGGGGGCACGCAATCAACGGCTTCATCAACCACCACGTTGTCGATGAGAAACGAGGTTGCCATGTTGGCACCCGTCCGGAAAGCGATGAACGTGCCCGATCCCGAGTAGGAGTTAAACGGAACGTTGAACGTATTCCATTCCGTGGAAAATGGCGTGATGGTTTGGAACAACTCGAACGTCTCCGCATCGTAAGGATCGGTCATCACGCCAACTTCCAAATTGCTGCTGGTATTTCCGGCTTTCATGACGAAGGTCAGTTGCGTGTTAGATAATGCTATTCCCATTTCGGGCAACACGGCGATCTGATAACCTCTGGCATTGGCACTCAACGAGAGGGCACCTGGCGCACTGAAATCGCCATACACCGTGTGCGCTTTCACCAACTGATCGGTAACGGAGTTCCAACAATCCGGCAGGATCGTGCTACTCACGCCATATGTGTCGAACGGTTCGATGTAAGGCAGTTCCGTGATAGCCGCACAAAGCGTGGTGTAGGTGAACAGGTTTGAGATCTCACTGGATTCGCCCTCCGCACAATAGGTTTTGAGTTTCAGTTGATAGGTGGTGGACGGAGAGAGATCGGTAATTTGATAAGGTTTGGTGTAAATGCTGATCGGCTCCACGGTGTTGATATTTTCACCCGGAGCGGCGAAATACAACTCCCAGTAATCCGCAGTTTCCGTACCCGCCCAATTCAGGTAAAACGAAGTGGATGTGGGATATTCCGCTGAAAAAGAGACCGGTTTGATACAGCCAACCAACGTATCAACATAGATGTCGTCAAGGTAGATTTGATTACTCCGATAATCGGCGGTAGCATCGGAAATGAACGTAATCATCCCTCCGTCGCCAGTGTAGCCGTTAAAGTAAATTTCCGCATCTTCCCACGTGGAGGTCGCTGTCGGAGTAAGCACGCGATACAGTTCGAAAGTGGAGATGTCGTAGGGATTACTCATAATACCCACGTACAACTGTTGATTGTTGCCGGCATTCTGGTAACGGAACGTCATCTTCATTCCATTGATCGGAGAATTTATCTTGGGCAAAGAAGCTTGTGCGTAAGAGGTGGGCGACGCATTCAGGTAGAACGCAGCGCGTGCCACGGCAGATGTTGCGGAGTTGTCTTCTGTGACAACAGTGAAACAATCGGGAATATCGCCAATAAAGTATCTATTAAAATTCTGGCTGTATGGCAGATTCACGTTTTCGCACAACGTGGTGAATGCGAACGGATCGGACCAGTTCCCCGCAACGGTGGAGTTGCAGTTTGTCCGTATCCGCACTTCATAATCCGTGCCTGCGGAGAGCGAAGAGAAAGTGATATAGCCATCATAGTTTTCATAAAACTCTTCCCAGCGCTCAGAGCCGGATCTGCGAAAAGCAATGTCCCAGTTGCTGTACTCGTCGGTATCCCAAGTGAACATGGCATAATCGGAGCCGATGTCGCTCAACTCGAAAGTCGCAGGCGGCAGACAGTTGGAACGGTATTCCAATTTGAAATTGTCGAAATAGAGGGAGTAATTTCCTGTGTTGTTGGTGATTGCCGCTTTAACCGCAATGTAGCGGTGAGTGAGTGGAGCGTTTTCAATATTAAAAGAGAAGGTTTCTAACGTTCCCGGCGTGCTGGGCAATGCTTCGCCGAGCGCCCAGAATGTGGTTTCATCGGTCGGATCCGACATCAATCCTGCCGTTAACCCTTGACCAGAAGAAGCATTTATGTCGAAAGTGAGTTTCAGGGAATTCAGATCGACGGTGGAGTCGATCTGTGGGGAGATCAGATAAGAGGTGGCTGAAGACGTGGTGTTCATGAAAATCATTCCAGCTCCCGCTCCGGCTGTGCTGAGAATTGTGTTTCCGATCGTATTCCAACAAGAAGAGAGGCTCGGATAGAGATGGAAATTCTCGCTATATGGGAATTGTTTGATGGTGGCACAGCTGGTTTGGAAACGTTTCTCTTCACTCTCGATGTAATCCACCATCAATCCTTCACAGCTTGTTCGAATATGGAAAAAATAGATACTATTGCCGTCCAATCCGGTTAGTGTATAGGGCGAAGTGATGTCGTCAATGTATGAATACTCGTCTTCGTTACTGTTTTTGTATTTCAAGACGTATTGATTATTGTCGTCATAATTCCAGCTGATCACGGCGGAAGTGTCCGTCATGTTATTCACAGAGATGGAATCGCTGGGCACCCGACTGCAAGGCTGGATGTAATCTATCACGAAGTTGTCGACGGAAAGGAAGCTTGCCGATGCCCGGAATGCGAGATGACGATGCGTGTTGCTAAGAATGGCATCATACGTGGTGAGATTCAAATCAAAAGGATCATAATTACTTGCGGAAGTAGATGATATGGTGGCTCTTTGAATAGTTACAAACGTGGTGGCATCGGTCGGATCACTCATCACTCCGATTTCGATGTCGGTGACAGTTCCATTGGATAATTTATATGCGTAAAAGCTAACTTGCAGCGTGTGAATGGGAATGTTAGGGTCAAATGCCGGAAATGCCACAGTACGACCGGCTTGAATATATATACGATTGCCTTCATAACCACCAGAGTTGAGACTGATAGTCCCTGAACCACCCGCTGTCATGCAGTACGGAATTTTTCCTGCTCCCGTACCATACGAATCAAAATATTCAGCATAAGGCAGTTCCGATATTTCCGAACACATGGTATGCAAAGAAATGATATTCGACCAGTCGCTGATATTGTCTGTCGAGCAAACTGCGCGGGTTTTCACATAATGATATTCGTTCGGCGTCAATCCCGTGATGGTGTGGAACGTGTCAGTCACACGCACGATGGTGTAATTTTCGTCATATTCATTGCGGTAAGCAATATCCCAAGCGGTTTCGTTTCCGCTCGGATGAATCCCTATTCTCGCCGTGGTCTGTGTGATGCTGTCCACCGAAGGAACAAAGGGGAAGAGACAAGCAGGTGTGAGGTTTATAGATAAATCATCAATGTTGCAATGGAATTCGAGCCAAGTAGAGCTGGAGTGCCAACGGAATACCAACCGTTGAGCCGTATCTGGTATGTCGTAAGCATTTAAGAAGATAGAACGATCGGTGTATTCACTATTATTGGTATTGGTATACGCAGCAATAAGGACAAAAGTGCTGACATCATTCGCATCCGTGAGATAGCCCAAAGAAGTATTGGTTCCCGAAATGCTTGATTGGTGTAAGGAAAAACGTAAGAATAACGAATCTAACGGGACACTAAATTCGGGTAAAACAGCATAAGCATATCCCCCTCTTGTAGACATGCTGTAAGCTTTAGTACCGGAATTTGCCTTCTGATTAGTCACATGGGGGGAAGCATACGAAACCGTGTTAGACGATGTCCAACAAAGCGGATTTTCGCCAACTGTGGCGTAAGCCGTTGGCGTATATGTCTCAAAATCTTCCACATACGGATAAGTGGAAATCACCCCGCAAAGGGTTTGAAAAGAGAACTCCCCCTCAACCCAGTCACTCAGGTCGGTGTCACTGCACTTGGCTCGCACCCGAATTTCATAGGTATACGTTCCTGCAGGATCAAGATTGGAAAGAATGTATGTGGTGTCAATCA
>JAITVP010000035.1 GCA_031285725.1 Bacteroidales bacterium | reverse complement strand
TGGTTTTTTAGATAAATCCTTCGGAATAAATTCATCTATTGGAGTAGAGTCCTCGTTGTAAAGTATTTCTGCTAACTCTTTGAGTAACATAGCCCAATTATTTATAACATACTTCTGATCCCTAAATTCAAATGAATAAGGTCTGCAGTGTGAGAAATCATTATCAATATTATAAACTCTATCAGGCTGATTGTTGATTTGATACTTCGGACCACGATTGGGTTTTTGAATCTTTTTTTGTATAAGTTTTTTTGGCGTTTTGACTGCACAATCTGTAATCTCTCTTTCGAGTAGTGCTTTTTTTGCTTCTTCATTCCAATTATCAAAACTGGAAAATTCAGTCCTGAGTTTTTGTAGTGCTTTTCCTTTTGCCACTTCTTCTGCACTTGGAGCAAAACTTTTTCCAATGAAGGTGGAAAAATTGTCAATCACACGGAATAGTTTGTCCCGTTGTTGTGCAAATTTCTCATCAAAAACAACACCGCGTTGTTGATCAGCTTCGTTATATCGGTCTATTTTAAGCCAAAATAAATCACGTAGTTCAGGCAACTTTGTTTGAATTGTTTTGAGCTCAGCTAATATATTTTCTATCTGTTCTATCATATTCTTACAACTTCTTTGCTACAATATTTAAAGCTTTATCTGCGTGTTCTTCATCTTTGACTACATTATAAATTTGGTCGGCAAGCCAAAGTGTAAGTAATTCCTCCTCATTTGCATTTAGAAATTGGGCAAATTTCAACACTTGAGGTTTGCTCATTTTCATCAATCCTTTTTCATACTTGCAATACGTCGCTGTATCAATATCAAGTTCGGATGCAATTTTACGCTGTGGCAACTGTGATTGAAGCCTTATTTCTTTCAGTTTCTCCGACAATAACATTTGTTTACATAGCACTTCACAATGCTCGTTCATTTTGTGCGCAAAGATAATATAAAATGGGTTCTCAAAAGTTAATTTTAAAAAAATCACTACTGACCGATTAAAAACCGGTGTTATTTTTATTTGATTAATTTTCAGTTATTTATATCTTTTAAAAGCCGTTTTTTAAAAAGCCACACCCCTAATCGAACAGCAATAATTGCACACCGTCGGGGAGCTTTATTCCTGCTCCTGACACGCTTGTTGTAACTTCGCCTGACGTTTTCGATGACCCAATACAGGCACAAGTAGCTGATGAAATGTATTCGCATATTTATGTGAGTATTTCAACAAAATGGATATACTGTTTTGTTACTTTTAATGATTTGACCCTGAAACGGTTAGACAGACTTGTTTGCTTTTCTGCTTTTTCCCTATCTTTGCGCCCATGAACACGGTGAAACAACTTGCAGTCCGTTATTATTCAAAAATAGTGGAGTACCGGAGACATTTCCATCAACATCCGGAACTCTCGGGGCAGGAGAAAAATACTGCCGAATATATCTGTTCCTTTTTAGATTTACTTGAGATTCCTTACCAATCGCACGTTGCGGGATACGGGATTGTTGCACTATTGCAAGGTGAAAAATCCGAAGGAAAGACGGTGGCATTACGAGCCGATATGGACGCATTGCCCATCCAAGAACAAAGTGACAAGTTATACCGTTCCCAAACCGATGGCGTTTCCCATGCTTGCGGCCACGACTTGCATACCGCTTGTTTGCTGGGAGCATTGCATATTTTGAATGATTTGAAATCGGAGTTTGGTGGAACAGTCAAAGCGATTTTCCAGCCTTCCGAGGAGGAGTATGCGGGTGGAGCGAAGTTCATGATCGAAGAGGATGTGCTACAAAATCCCGAGGTAGACGTGATTTTCGGATTGCACGCCACGCCCGGCATGGAGACCGGACAGGTTGGGGTGTGCGGTGGAGGCATGATGGCTTCCACCGATGAACTGCGACTACACATCCTTGGAAAAGGAGGACACGCCGCCCTGCCCGATGAAGTCATCAACCCGATTGACATGGGTATAGAGGTAATTTTGAAAATAAAAGATTTTGTAAATAGGCAGAATAAAAAAAATATTCCAACTGTGTTGACCTTCGGGCGATTTATCGCGGAAGGGAAAAACAATGTGATTCCCGACCGGACAGAGATCGCCGGCACTTTGCGCACTGTGGATGAGGAGTGGCGCTCCACCGTGCTATGCAAACTGACAAAGATCGCAAAGACAACAGCGGAAAATTACGACGGAGAGATTGTGGCCGATATTCGTAACGGCTATCCTATGGTGATGAACGACGAAACAGTGACCAAACGATTTGTGAAGTATGCACAAACTTATCTTGGCAGCGAGAATGTGCTGAACATCCCGTTACGCATGACCGCCGAAGATTTCGCTTACTATTTGCAAGAAAAACCGGGTGTTTTTTTCCGATTGGGAACTTCCAATACAGAAAAGGGCATCATGCAAAAACTACACAGTGCTGACTTCGATGTAGATGAAAAATCGATGGAAACCGGCAGCGGATTGTTGGCGTGGATTGCCCTGCAAGAGTTGAAAAATTAAAGAGTTATGAGCCAAATAGAGTTAATTTTAATCGCCATTGGATTGGCGATGGATTGTTTTGCCGTCAGTTTTTCATCGGGAACATCTAACAAAATCCTCACTTTCAAGAACATACTCCTTATTGCTTTCTTTTTCGGATTATTTCAGGGTGTGATGCCACTGATCGGATGGTTTGCGGGGGAGAAAGTCGTGGACAAAATCGACCATTTCGACCATTGGATCTCCTTTGCCATTCTGGTGTTCATTGGGGGGAAAATGGTCTATGAAGCCCTCATGTCCGGCAATGCGGAGAAACCGGTCAACATCTTGAAATTTTCCACCCTCATCATCTTCTCCATCGCTACCAGCATCGACGCACTGGCGGTTGGGTTCAGTTTCGCCATGGCGCAAACCACCTTCATCTGGATTCCGGTTCTGTATATCGGCATCGCTTCGTTCCTGCTATCAATTATCGGCTGTTACAGTGGGAAAAAACTCTCTCAAGTTGTCAAACCCGTCTATGCTGAAATTCTCGGCGGCGCAATTCTCATTATTATTGGGAGTAAGATTTTGATAGAACATTTGGTGGGATAATGACGGAATAATAGATCAATACGTTTTGAGAGATAATCAATATGAACATGACCGACAAAGAGGATTTTATAACAAGTGTCTACGAAATAGTCCGCTTGATTCCGTACGGGCGGGTAACCAGCTACGGAGCGATCGCCAAAGCCGTTGGCTATTCATCTTTGTCCCGTATGGTTGGAGCGGTTATGGGACAATGCAATGCTTCCATTCCCGCACACCGGGTGGTGAACAGTCAGGGCAAATTGTCTGGTAAACGGGCGTTCGGCCATTCGGAAGAGATGCAGAAACTATTAGAAATGGAAGGGATTATTGTGAAAAATGACATGATCAAAAACTGGAAATTGGTTTTTTGGGATCCACAGGTGGAGATAGAGTTATTTTAGCAAATAAACAAAAGCCAACTAAATTTGATTTTAGTCGGTCAATCCTGAATCGTTTTTCCAAAACTATCCTGCTGTTGAATTTGCGGTGATAGATCTGAAAAATAGGAATGATTTTTTATTGGATTATTGAATCTTCAACTTTTGCCCTTCCAAAATCGTCCCGTTCGCCGGAAGGTTGTTGATTTTGATCAAGGTCTCTATAGGAACGTTGTATGTGATGGAAATTCGATAGAGCGTTTCCCCTTTTTTCACGATGTGGTATTGTGCGGATTGCGATGTATTTTCCTTTTTTACAGGCTGTTGCAATGATGTTTTAGTGATGTTGAAATCTTCCTTTTTCAAGAATATGTTGTTGGAATATAGATTCCTGCTCTCCAAATCAAGCATGATTTCGGGATTGAAATATTCGTTCATGAAACGGGTTTCGAAATGCAACGTGCCCTTGTCATTTTCGCCTCCCGATGTACCGATCACGTGGCCAGCAGAAAGAGTTTGTCCCGGTTTTACGTAAACTTTGCCCAACCGGGCATAAACGGTCTCTAATCCGTTGTAGTGGCGTATCACGACCATTTTTCCATAATCGCCGAACTCCGCAGCCATGCGCACCACGCCATCGAAACAGCAGTAAATCTGATCGTTAGCTTGTAATGCGAAATCAATACCGGGATGAAACTCCTTGCGTCGTTGCACGCCGTAATTTCGAGAAAGCTGTCCGCGGCAGGGAAATATGAAAGGATTGTTCTTCTCGCTAACCAAAATCACCATCAACTTCCCGTTACTGAAGGGGATGTTCAAGTCTTTGGATTTCAACTGTGTGGAACTCCATTCTTGATCATACAAATTATAGGATGGGATTTGATGATTCGCACTAACGAAATTCGCCTGTGAAAAATCGATGTCGGCTAATCCGGAAGAGAGCGGATTATCGTTGGCGGTTGTGTTGAATTGGCTGTGTTCGCTGATATCGGAAACCGTCACCTGTGCTTGGGCGAAGGAAAACAGGCTGATAAACAGGAAGAACAGCTTTTTTTTCATCTTTTCTTATGTATTATTTACAACCATACTTTCTATCGTCTTTGTGGTTGAGAATCCGTCAGTTAATGGGATAATAACGACTTCGCCCCCCTTATTATTTACTGTGTCCGCTCCCACGATTTCACCGGCGGCATAATCTCCTCCTTTCACCAAATAATCCGGCAATATATTGTTGATCAGGTTATACGGTGTATCTTCTTCAAAAACAATTACGAAATCAACCATGGAGAGTGCGGCGAGAACCGTTGCTCGGGCGTGTTCGGGATTAACAGGACGTTGTTCACCTTTCAACCGTTTCACGGAAACATCGCTATTCAATCCGACAACTAATATATCACCCAAATCCTTCGCTTTGGCGAGATATTCAACATGTCCTAAATGAAGAATATCGAAACAACCGTTGGTGAATACTATTTTTTTATTGTAAAAAATATCCTTTTTCTCTTTAAAATCATCCAAAGAGAGAATCTTATATTGTATAGATTCCAAAGCGGAAGATTTCATTTTTAGTTGACTTTATCGGTTTTCCGTTCCATCAAAGAAGCCAGTATTAAGGAGGTGAATCCGAAAATGACGATCATGGCGGTTTGCACGATCCAGCCCACCCAGCCGGCTGCCAATGCAGGAGCGTAATCCACACCGTATAATACCAAGATGCTGGCCACGATTAGTGGATATGCACCAATGCCGCCCTGCGCCAACATGAATCCAATGCTTCCGAAAATGAGCACCGAAAAAGCGGGAGCGGGACCTAAGTCCGCCAAATAGTCGAATGCGAAGAAACAGAGATAAGTGCCTAAGAAATAGAACACCCAAATCAAAATCGTGTAGAGGGTGAACGGCCACGGATGTTTCACGTCTTTGATGGAGATCAGCCCTTGCCAAACGCCCATGGCAACATCTTTCACTTTCACGAAGAAAGGCACGAGCATCCAGCGTTTACGGGTGACATAGATGAGAACTGCAATGGCAATCACAACGCCCAATACAATATATATTTTCGTGTTAGTGAGCAGCGACATGCTGAAGTTTTCCAACCACATTCCCATCGTGATACCGTTATCTTTATCCACCATCAGGTTGGTGAGCAGCGAGGTGTTCATCACGATGACCAGCACGAACAAGGGTAACCAGATCACCATGTCCAGCGCGCGTTCCGTGACCACCGTGCCCAACGATTTCTGGAAAGGCACTTTTTCATAGCGTTGCAGAAAGGTGCAGCGCAATACTTCACCCAGTCTCGTAAATGCTAAATTTCCTAAATAACAAACCATTACGGAGTAAAAAGACATGGAGTGACGAACTTTATACCCTAACGGTTCAATTAACAGGACGCTTCGCATGGAACGGAAAAAATGAGCCATGACACCTGAAAGTAACGAAAGGATCAAAAAACACCAACTTTTCGGATTGTTGATACCGGCGATGCTATCCTTGATCTCCTGCCATTGTTCCGCATCCACATCTTTGAAAGAAAGCCATGCGAAAAAAACACCCAGCCCAATGAAGAGCAAGAGTTGTAACATTTTCTTTATCAATGTTTTTGATTTCTCCTTGGAGGCAGGGTTGGGGGCAATTTTTTCAACAATCGTATTCTCAATGCTATTCTCCGTCATATCCTTTTTTTAAAACGCGCAAAGATAGTAAAAAAGGGAAAGGGTACTTTTCCCTTTTCAAGGAATTCGCATGTATTTGTGGCTCTGTATCGACACCCGCCATTTCGGATGTGCTAAGGCGTAGTCCACGATAGGTTGCATTATGCGGGAGATGTTGCTCCATTCGGGTTGGAGATACAGTATGCAGTCGGATTTCACTTGTGCGGCGTAAGTTTCTGCCCACTGGAAATCTGTTTTGTCATAAATGATTACTTTCAGTTCGTTGGCCAGATTCAAAATTTCCGACAGGGGGGGGGCGTCTTTTTTGGGTGAAAGGCAGATCCAGTCCCAACTTCCGCTGATCGGTTCGGAACCGGAAGTCTCAATAAACAAAGAAATTCCGTGTTTATGCAATTCAGCGCAGAGAAATTCCATGTTGTATTTCAGCGGTTCGCCCCCCGTGACAACCACCGCCCGAGCCGGATTTTCCAGAATCCGCATGATCACTTCTTCGGTTTTTACCAGCGGATGTTTGCTTGCATCCCACGACTCTTTCACATCGCAAAAGAAACAGCCCACATCACAACCGCCTACTCGCAAAAAATAGGCCGGTTTACCAGTATGATACCCTTCGCCCTGCAACGAATAAAACTCCTCCATTACCGGAAGTTCCAATCCTTTTTTTATCAAATCAGGCATAAAATAATGACTTAATTAATTCATGTTATGCAATGGTGTAATTTTTCAGCCCCCCAGTTCTTTCCAAGCCATTTTCATTTTGCAAAGATAATATTTGCTACGATTCTATGGTAAGGTTGCTAACATGAGTACATTAAGTTTTAAACTTCCGTAATAATCTCTTCCAACCTCTCCGTCGTTTTCTCCCAACTGTAGTTGCTACGGACGTAGTTGTAGGCGTTTTGCGAGATTTCGTCGTACACCTCCGGGGAAGATAGCAGTAGTTTCACAGCTTCCACGTAGCCAGTTAACGTGCTGCATATCAGGATGTCTTGACCAGCAGTGATGTTTTGCAGGGGTTTGCCGGCTAACGTTGAGGTGATACAGGGCAGACCAATGGCCATCGCTTCCAGGATCTTGTTTTGGAGACCGGTGCCAAGGTGCATCGGAGCGATAAATATTTTCGACTGGGCATAGTAATCGGCGATGGAATCCACCCAGCCGGTGACGGTGATCTTTTCATTGGCCAGGTTTTTCACTCTGGAAACCGGATTCGCTCCACAGATCACCAAATTGATGTCGGGAATCTCTTTTTGAAGGGCGGGAAAGATCACGTTGGCCAGGTATTCGGCCGCCTCGATATTGGGCACGTAGCTCATATTGCCCGTAAAAATCAGATCGTGGGTTTTCCTCTCACCATTGTATTTAAACGTATCGAAATCAACACCATTGGCAACCACATGGATGCTGCGGAAATTAGGATGCGGGATGAAGTCGCGATCCACGCCGGTGATGATTGTGTGCTCATCGAAATAGGGAAAAATGGCGGTTTCATACTTCGCCGTCTGCCGGCATTCCATAGTAAAGAGGAACTTCGAGTACCACGGTGCATTCTCCGCCCGGCGGCTCATTCCCTTCGAGAAAACATCCTGATAATCCAGTGTTTTCGGGATACTTGAGTGTTTCACGTACTCCGCCACCCGGATCAACTGCGCATAAATCCGGTCGGGATTAATCTTTTTCAACAAATTGTCAATTTTTCGTTGTGCTCGTTGGCTGTAGAAATACCCGTTTTGAAATGGCAATCCTTTAAAGAAAAATCGCAGAATATTACAGCCTTTCGAGAACCAATCTATGTTAATGATGTGCAATTCTTTGCAAAAAGGTTTTATTTTCTCGATGTATTCGGACGGAATTTTTTGGTCGGAGAGTGCCGCCAAATAGATCTCGTGATGTTGTGACAGCAGGCGAATCTGATGATAAGCGCGTAGCTTGTCGCCTTTTTCGAGTGGGTACGGGAAACGGGATAATAATACGAATATTTTCATAGCCTGAAATCGGGGCAAAAATAGTAAAAAATCTCGCATCTCTACAGAATACGGTGGAGCTAAGTAAGTTGCTGAAAGCTATGTCGGTTGGGCGTTGTGGCTGCAACTTCGATTGAAAAATAGCTTGCACTGGTTATCTGTGATCATTAATTGTTGTGTCGTTGTCTAATCGGCCAAAGACGAGAATCCGTTGTTATGATTTTATTTTTCATTTTTCATTTCTTTTTTTAAATCATCATCGTCAAATTTGTAATTGCCCGGTGTTTGTTCTGTTTTATCAAACCAAGATTCTGTGGTTATTTTTAACAAATCCGTTTCATTTAGCAAAACGTACAATTTCTTTTTATGTTCAACAATTCTGTACGTTCCTTCTTCAATGGTGTTGTCAAGCAAGATAAAACTACCATTTGATCTCATGTTCAGCGTGTCTTTGCCATCAAGAAGATAAAATTGCACGCTGTTTTGATTTAGGGCCTCAATGTCATCATTGTATTTCTGTTGCTCTTTTATGTTTCGTGTTTTTTTCAGATAAACCTTGTATTCGTCGTATGTCTGGAATTTATCCTGAATTTTAACTTGTGCTTTTGCGGGAATCAATATTCCGCTTATCGCAATTTCTGAAATATAGCCATTATTGTCCCATAATTCCCGAGCTACCTCGTCAAATGTTTTAAAATATCCGGTTTCATGGTTAAGAGCTTGCGTGTAAATTTCAAAGAGACCGTGGGCTTTTGTGGCACTAAATTTACCCTCGTCTATAGGATAAATCTCAATGACCATCCCAATGTTTTTACCCGTAGTTACCGATGAACTAACGAGCGATTTATGCACTTTGTAATTGACAATGTTTTTGATATTTTCTCTCTTCGCACTATCCAGGTAAATTTTATTTCCAACGCCTGCCGGATCAAAAGTGACTCCCTTCGTGCCAAATTCATACGCTAACAATTGTGTGGTGCTTCCACCCAACGAATGACCGGTTTGTTCGATATTGTTTTCAGGAAATTGTTGTTTTACAGCTTCATACAATTTTTTTGCCGAAGGATATTGCAAGCCTATTTCGAGCATTTCGTTAACTTCTTCGGCAGGTCTGAATTTTTTAGCAATGCTTGTTATGATTTTGTTTAACATATTGGAACCTGCAATTTGGGCATCGGCCGCAAGGTCTCTTATATCTGATTTAAAACCAGCCAGTTCGGTTGCCCTGTGGGATATGATGAGGGTACTGTCGCGCACGTCCATGAAAACTGCGCCTGCATAACCGGTAAGGAAGTCTTCATAAAAACCGCTATTATTTAGGCAGTACAATTCCTTGTTTGTCAGCTTTTTAATATAATTTGGGCGTTGAAAAACAGTATCGTTTTGTTCAACGGATCCTACAGCATAAGCCCCGGCGGCACAAAACAGGTAATCTCTGTCCGTCCTTATTTCAGTTCTGATGTTTTGCCCCCACACGTATCCACCAATACATAAAAAGAGAAAAAGAAGTTTTGTTTTTTTGTTAAAAAATGGCATTATCAATTTGACTATAAATGTTATACATTACTCTTCATAGATTTGTCTGATGATATCTTGGGTATTTGTCAACTCTCCGGCGGTCAACACAGCGCCGATCATCACGCCGATGATGCCGTGGATGTTGGTATTTTGTCCGGTAAACAATAGATTTGGTATTTTTGTTCTCGAAAAGACCTTGGTATTCAGAAAGTTTTTGCAATCTGTGAGAATGCCGTACATACTTCCCTTTTCTGTTCCGGTGTAATCGAAATAAGTAAGCGGCGTGGATGTGTAATATTTTGCGATAGCAGAACGTGTGCCGGATACATATTGTTCCAATAAATCAAGCAATATTTCCGCTTTTTCTTGTTTGAATTCTTCGTATTCGCTTCCCCTGCGGCCTATTTGGGAACCTTGCCACTTAGCCACTTCATCAAAATCCATGTATGAAATCAAAATAGCGCTCTGCGCATACTTTTGGTTCGGTTCAGAACAACTATGCATGTAGAGAAGACCAACGGGAAATTTCTCAGGACTATAGTTACCTGCATTTTTCCACACATCCTTTTCAGAAGAACAAAACAGGTTGTAATTTTGATACGGCATGGCATTATCTTTGAAACGAATATAGATCGTGAAGCTGGAGATGGTGTTCTCCAAACTGTTTATGCGACTGCGATAGGATTTGCGGATCAGGTGCGTGTCCAACAATTCGAGAGTGCGACAAGGGTGCAGGGAAGAAATAATGTAGTCGGCGGCGATTTCATTATTGTCTTCATTCACGCTAACACTGATAGCTTTTTTGTCATCACAATTGATTTTCACAACCTTCTGTCGGGCATGCACCTCTCCACCCATTGAGCGGATAGATTTAACGAGAGATTCAGTTATAATGTCGCTTCCACCCACGATGCGGAAGGCGCTTTTGTTATAAAAATCGTGTATGAGGGCATGTATGTAAAGAGGGGTTTTGTCCTCAACACCCGCATATAGAGGCAGGCTCCCCGAAAGAACGTTTTTCAGGAGCGGATCGCTGGTAACGGAAGAGATAAACTCGCTGGCGCTGTTGACAAAAGCTGGCTCCTTCAGGAAATTGTTCTGCGACTGTTCTTTGCCTGAATAGAATACGGAATAATCGGTGATCTTACTTAGATAGTTACAATAATTTTGCAGATTGGCGCGCTCTTTAGGGAAAAAACGGGAAAGTGTTTCCACGAAATTTTCACTACCGTTGGCAAATGGGAAGTGCTGCCCGGCGATTGATATGATATCGTAGCCTTCGGTATCTAACCTGCTAAACTGCATGGCGTTGAGCAAATTGAAATAACGGAAAAAACGGTTGAGTATTTGTCCTTCATCCATGCTGCCAATGTAGTGCATGCCGGTTTCAAATTTCACCCCGTCGCGGGTGAACGTTTGCAGGCAACCACCCAGCTGTGCGTTTTGTTCCAACACCGTCACGCGGTATCCGTTTTTCGCAAGTATGTAGCCGGAAGTCAGTCCTCCAAGTCCACTGCCGATGATGATAACATGTTTATCTTTTGTCATTATAAATATTTTCTATGGTTTAGCTATTTCTATTCTCAAATTTTCAGGTTTTACGGCGCAATATTGAAGTAAAGACGCCTTATCGGGATCAGCAAACATGGCCGTTACCATTGTCTCTTTATGCACCAAGGCAAAAAATAGACTGTAAATGCCGTAGCCGTTTTCTTCGACATCCAATTCGCATTCTGTCGGCGACAGGTCGATATGTTGCAACTTGCCCTCTTTCAGCAACCGTTTGTATTCCGCATGGGAACCATGGGCCACAGATGCTCCTTTATAAATGTAATTCTGTAAAACAGTATCAATAAAATAGTTGACTGTTTCTACTTGGCGGGATATCCGGACGTATTCCTGTTGATAGAAACGGCGCAGTGAACGCGCGACTTCCAGTGGTTGCATGTCATTAACCGACACGGCAGGAAATACCTCCACGTTTATCTCCCCTTTCCGCAACATAAAGTCTTTTTTGGGCAACACGTGACCCGAACCGTGTATGAGCACCGGCAGAACATCCAAATTCAGCTGTTGCGCCAAATGGAATGCCCCGCTGTGAAAACGGCCGATCTTGCAATCATCCGAGCGCGTGCCTTCGGGAAAGATCATGATGGAGTATCCTTTTTTTACCTTGTCTTGCAGTTTGGGCAATAGGGTTTCTATTCCCTCATTGATGGGATAAAAATCAGCCCATTGCGTGACAATACCGTAAAGGGGCGAGCGGGAGACCCACTCTTTGGTCAGTATGATCAGTTTTGGATATAATGACATGATACACATCAAGTCAAGGTGTGATTGATGGTTGCAGATGATGATGGCGGGATTATTTTCCAAAGATGGCAGGTTTTCCATTCCACGTATTTTCACGGTCACATGCGGAATGTGTTTTTGGAAGAAACGCATTCCGCGATAGATGAAATGGTGGTACCAATTCTTTTTCGCATCGGTGGATTTGCCGAGGGTGAACAGATAAAATCCGACTATGGTTGCCCAAAGAGAACATATCATTAAACCTATCATGGAAAAAATCGAACAGAGAAAATTGCCCAAAGTGACGGGGGTGCGGCGTTTAGTGCCACCACTCTCGGTTAACCATTTGTAAATGAGTGGTGGAACAATGAAAGCCATAACCACCACCACGCTCATCCCGACTAATGTGACCTCCGCCAAGGAACGCATGGCAGGATGTTTTGCCGTGATCAGCGCTCCAATGCCCACGAACATGATGATCGCCGATAACACAATGCCTTTCCGATACCCTTTCAATACTTTTTTGCCGGATGCGTTTTCCTGCATCAAGCCTTCGGTTATAAAAATAGTATAATCGTCGCCTTGCCCGAAAATGAGGGTAGCCAGGATGATATTCACGATGTTGAAATGAATGCCTGCGATGGACATGATGCCCAATATCCAGATCCAACCGATGGCCAACGGCAAGAAAGCAAGAATGCCCAACTCAAGCCTTCCCAGCGTGAGACACAGGAAAACGAACACGATAATTCCGCAAAAATAGAGTACTTTGTTGAAATCGTCGGCAAGGGCCAAGACCATGTTTTTCAACAAGGACCCTGCGTTAAAAGTTTCTTTCACATGGTATTCTTGATGAAGGATATGGAAAAACGGATCGAAAGCATTCTCCGTGAAACCCGCTTTCGTCCCGGCTTGGGATGCGCAAGCGAACGTCTCGTCGTGTTTCTGCATGAAAGATTGCCATTGCACCAATCGATGTGATTGCTCATCTTCATCCGGCATGAGGTTTGAAAATAATTCAAACTGAGACATATATCGTCCCATATCCTGTCTCTGCTGATCGGTCATGTAGTTGATTTTGTGCATGTCGGTTTCGAAAGTGGTTGAACTGCTAAACGGCAGAAGCACAAGGGTGACAGCAAGTAAAAGCAAAGGAACTATTTTCTTGATATATTGCGGGATGATGACTGGTTTTTTATGAGAGAAACCAGTCATATTATCCTCATGGATAGGCTGTTTCATTCTCGATGGCAAGCCGTGCGGAAGGACGAACAATACAAACAAGATGGTGCCAAGGAGCAGCAAAGCGGCAAACAATCCCATGTCGCGCATGGCGGGAGCATTCACGAGCAGCAAACTCAAAAATGCCGCCATCGTGGTAATGTTGCCAGTGGTGAGGGGCGGGACAAGGTCTTTCAATGTGTTGCGGATCCTGCCGTTGTTTCGGTAGTGCAAGATAAGATGCAGCGGGTAATTCATGGCGATGCCGATGATGATCGAACTAATGCCTACTGCGATAAACGAAACTTCGCTTTTGAATACTCCCAAAATGCCCAATGCGAACAACCATCCGAAAAGCAACGAAGCAAACATAAGCGATATACCCCGTAAGCTTCGTATTGAAAAAGCAAGTACTAACAGTATCAAAATCACAGCGATAGAGACGGATAGTAAGCTGTCTTTCCTGATTCGTTCCGCATTAGTGACCGAAATGTCCGCAGCCCCGAATGTGTGAAATGTCACTTGCTGGTTAAAATGAGCGCTTGTGGTGCTGGAAATGTTTTCGATGAGCGCAAGCAGGGATTTGTTGCCGTGTGTTTCGCTCACTGGATAGTTCGATTCAACCGTGATGATGCCCTCTTTTTTGCCATGGGTGAAAATGAAGTCATCGTAGAGTTCATAACCTTGGTTTTGCTGCAAATCTTGCAAACGTTGCATAATCGGTGCCGACAAGCGGAGCGGGTCGTGGGTGATATTGTCCCGCAACGCCACCCCCGCAGGGGAGAGCAGCAGCAGACGATTCTCTTTCATCTGTCGCTGGATATACTCCTCGGTTAATAACGTGTCAAATCGGAGGTAGTCGCTGTCGGTAAGCAAATAGGGCATGTTATTGACAACCCATGTTGAAAGTGTGAAAAATTGTTCCGGGTCGGCTTGATAAGATATGTTGGAAATGTGATGGGTAGTGCTATCTTCGTTTTGCAAATGGTCGGCGAAAAACAGGATGGCTTCACACATCAGGTCGGGATCGGGTGCATGCGTTGTATCGGTCATGCATACGCTCACAATGAGGCTGTTTTCCGTATTCAAAGCAGCAATGTTGGTTGTCTTTTTTTCAGATTGTTTTACAGGTAAAAATGCCGATATGTCTTCGGTGAAACGGATGCGAGATACTGACCATACACATAATGCTATGATAACAAGTAAAATACAAAAAAGCAGCCATTTCCGGCAGGTGAAAAAATCATAAGTCCGTAGGACCAAGTGTATCATTCTTTTTTAGTTTTTGCTTGTTAATTTTTGAATGAACATCCTCGGATAACCGTAGACAAATGCCATTACCGTAAATATCGTGTTCAGCACGCTTATCCTTGCAAAATCCAAACCCGGGCGGAAGTGCGTGATCCGTTCATGTTGCGGTGGATAAAAAACATTGATGTTAACGGGTACGATCTTGATTCTCCGCCAAGCTAAGCGTACTAAACATTCTAGTTCCGCTTCATAGCGG
>JAITVP010000015.1 GCA_031285725.1 Bacteroidales bacterium | reverse complement strand
TAATATTTTCTCTTTTTTCTTTGGAAAGTGCCTCTACAATTTTTTGTAATTCAGCCTCTGTAACTTTTCCTTTCCCAATTTCTTTAAGAGCAAAAATCACAAGTGTAGTAATAATACCTTTAAATGCTAAATGTTTGGCTACCGTCTTTTTAAATCGGACTGTTGCTTTTTTGCCGATCTTAATAACTCTTGCTGCTCCATCAGTCAGAAAAACAACTTTCATTGGCACTTGTGTGGATAGTCCTAATTTATTCAGAGCGTAAACACCGGTTGGAGTTAATCTTGCCTTTTCTCTTTTCGCAATAGCCTTAGCAATATCTTCGATTGATGGATAAACAATACCTATGCGTTTGCTAATTTTAGGATACAAATAAATACCATTTGAAAGGCGAACGATAAACTCTTCTTTGCAAAGCCGTGATAAGGCATGTCTCACAGCAACCCCTGTTCCAAAAGAGCGAAAATCATCTGCAAAAACAATCTTTCCTCTACGCTTTTTGATTATTTCATTTTTTACCTGATAATGTGCTGATTGCATATAAATATTTTTATTATTTTTGGCACAAATATAGCATAAATATATGCCAAAACTGCGTCACAAAAGTACAGGATTTTTGCGACATGGCAAAATTCAATCCCCAAAGTTCGTTAGAAACGCAGCATTTTTAATCCGTTCCTCTTTCTCAAACGAAGCCAAATAGTTTTCTGTCGTTTTCAAGTTGGAATGTCCCAAACTTTCGGAAATAATAGGATATATTTGCTCCTGATCGTTTTAGCACGGTAGCATACGAATGCCTTGCCGTGTATGTGCTTACGCCTGAAATACCAAGTTTGTCACCAATGATTTTCAGATGTTTGTTGATTCTGCGGGTTACGTCCTGTACTCGTTTCTTCTGCTCCATCGGAGTGTGATAACCATCAAGGAAAGGAAAAACATAGTTGTCGAGGCTTTTGTCAGGATTTCCCCACCTTTCTATTATCTGTTTCATTTCCGGTGTGAGTAAAGCCTCTATCTCTTTTTTTTCACGGGAGGTATGCAACGTTTTGGAGCGATAGAAATGCACTTCGTCATTGTCTATGTTGGAAAATTTGAGTTTTAGCATATCATTGACATTGATGCCATTACACAGGTAAAGGAAAAACCACAGGTCTCGATAATGTTCGGTTGCTTCAGTTCCATCGGAAAAGGTTATGATTTGTTTGATTTGTTGCAGGTTAAGAGCCATTTTCCGACCCTTACCAATCGGAATTTCATATTTGCCTTTTCCAAACGGATATTGATTTTCCTTGATTGTCCCCGCCGTTTTAGCATCGTTGAAAATTGCCCTCAAGCAACGCAAATATATGGAAATGGTTGCATAACTTTTCCCTTCTTCTATCATCACTTTCTCATACTTTTTGAGCCAATCAGCCGAAACCATCTCAAATGGGATGTTTGTACCGGCATAATTTTCCAAATGCTTATACGCACTTCGATTGGCAAGAGCATTACCGACAGAACCTTCTTCCATTAGAGTATCCAACTTAGCTTTGAAAGCAATATTTATCGTATCCGTAAGCCCTTTCCCCAATCGTAGATTGAGCACTTCAAAGGAAAAATTACCTTCGTTTTCCAATGACTGAACCGCATCCCTGACTTTCTCGTAAGTGACTTGAAGGTCTTTTTTGATACACAACAGTTCTGTATTTTTTGTTTTGTCCAATTTTTCCCAATCCGAAACAGACAGATTTTTCCCGGTAGAATAATATTTTCGGTCTCGTTTGTATGTTACCCTAATCTTCACAGGATATGCTCCAGACTTGGTTTCTCTGCGATTATCCAAAATCGCAGCCACCGTAATTCCATTCAAATTATATGTATCCATAATTCTTATTTTTAAGTTGTGTGCACAAAAAATATGTACACACAATTTGCACACAAATATAAGAATTATATATGAATTAAACAATAGAATAGAAAATGAAAAGTTATATTAAACTCTGAAACACAGCCTATTAGATAATAAATAAAGATGAAAGAAAATAGAAGAAAAGGCATTAATTATGCCTTACAAGCAGAATATCCTGTTGCATCAGAATGTTCGGTTATCAAATCCACTTTTTGAGGATCAAAACCAAGTAATATGTCACTAAAATACGCTAATGCTCCTAAAGCATATCCTAAATCCTGAGTCCATTTATTGCCTTTTTTTCCCAAATAGCCCCATTCGTTTTGTGAAATATTGTAAGAAACGAGTTCCAAATTAATGGTCAGATCTGTTCACCTGCCTGTGTACATGTATGTGCCGACAGAATTTACCAATGAAGAGGATACCGTTGCCAGCGTGTTGGCGCATGGGATTCCCGCTGTTGCCACGGCACCGCCAACATAAGCATTTACGGCGCCAACTATGGCACCTCCAAGCGCATACCCCATGCGCGCCATGCCGGTCACGTCGTGGCCGATGGCGATATTCCTGACTTTATCACTTTTTTTGCGCCATCACATATTTTCTATTGATTATCAATTCATTACGTTTTAAAATGGGTGATTCAGGGTGACACAAGTTCAAAATGTATATCTTTGGTCTATGTTTGTACGCAAGAAAAAGAACCGCTCGGGTAGTATTAGTATTGTTGTAGTGAGCAAATCACATGGGCAATTCAAGGAGGTAAAGCATTTTGGTGTTGTTCAGACGGATAGTGAAGCAGAACAAGTTTATCAATCTGCTCCTGACTTCGACACTTCGATTTCATTATTTTTTCAACTACCTGCAAATCATTTGATTACAAATTTCACATCACCGATAAATATTTGATAATGTGGAAAATATACAAAAATATAAATACAAAAGTACATACAAGCATTTAAAATATCACCAATTGTATGTGTACAAAATGATCTCATCGTATGAATATGAAATGAAAATTTTTAATGCGTTTGCCCTGAATCTCAACTCCGCACTCCCTAACTTTTTTGTACCTTTGCTTTCTAAAACAAAATAAGATAACAAAAAAGTAGCATTATGAATCCCATGTTTAACGCATCTGTTTATACCAACAGAAGAGAGAAATTACAAAAAGAGATCACCTCCGGGGTTGCCCTTTTCTTAGGGAACGAAGAGGCTTCCATGAACTATCCGTCCAATGCCTATCGCTATCGTCAAGATAGTAACTTCATCTATTTTTTCGGAATCTGGGCGGCGGGATTGGCGGCCGTGATTGATTTCGACAACGGAAAAACCATCATTTTCGGCAATGATTTCGAGATTGATGATATTATATGGATGGGAAATCAACCAACCATCAGCGAATTGGCGGCGAAAGCGGGCGTTACCGACACCCGTTCTTATTCGCAATTGGCCGAGTACATCTCTGCCACGTTGAAGGTGGGACGGAAACTGCATTTTACGCCGCCCTACCGCGGAGACAATAAAATATCGCTCTCCAACTTGACGGGCATCCCTGTGAATGATGTTTGCAATGCCGCTTCCCTGGAATTGATCAGAGGGATCGTGAAGTTGCGATCGGCGAAGGAAGCGATCGAGATCGAAGAGATTGAGAAGGCGTGCCAGATGGGTGTGGAGATGCACGAAACCGTGATGCGGAGCTGTAAACCGGGCGTTACCGAGTTGGAATTGGTCGGTCGTGCGGAGGGCGTGGCGATGTCGCATGGAAACGGGGTTCCGTTTCCCCTTATCCTTTCGCAACACGGGGAAATATTTCATAACCACGTATATAACGCCGTATTAGAAGAAGGGAAATTACTGCTGATGGATGCCGGCGTGGAGGGACTGATGGGCTACAGTTCGGATTACACCCGCACGATTCCGGTATCCGGCAAGTTTACTCCCAAACAAAAAGCGATTTACGAGATTGTATTGAAGGCGAATCTGGACGCTATCGCTGCGGCCAAACCGGGCATCTATAATAAGGAGCTGCACCGCATCGCTGCCGAAGTGATCGCTGCCGGTTTAAAGGAGTTGGGTCTGATGAAAGGCAATGTGAGAGAGGCTGTTGAACAAGGGGCGTATGCGCTTTTTTTCCCACACGGCTTGGGTCACCAGATGGGGCTGGATGTGCACGACATGGAAGACTTGGGCGAAAACCATGTGGGCTACGATGAAACCATTGAGCGCAGCAAACTCTTCGGCTGGGGAGCATTGCGCATGGCTCGGGAATTGAAACCGGGGTTTGTTGTGACCGTAGAACCTGGCATCTACTTTATCCCACAACTCATCGAAATTTGGCGAAATGAGAACAAGTTCCCTGAATTTATCAACTACGACAACGTGGTGGAATACCTCGACTTCGGTGGTATCCGCATCGAAGACGATGTGCTGATCACCAAAACCGGTCACCGCGTATTGGGTCGTCATTTGGCGAAAACGGTGGAAGAGATAGAGGGGATTGTGGGGAAACTGTAGATACATGGCGTGCATGTATCTACTAGTAAACCTTTACGGCAATTCCTTTGCTTCTAATGACATCGGCCACTTTTTCGAGTTCTTCTTTGGGAAGTTTGATCAATGATTTCGCCGGAGTTTCCCGATCCAGCGAATAGAGCATCACATGGCGAGGATTGATTTTAACAATATGATCCACAAGCAATTGCAGTTCAATTCCAGAACTATTGTTGAATGCAACACCGTCTACTTTTCCTTTAAAAAGGAGGGTTTGGATAATGAGTTGTCCGTTGAATTGCGTGAGCCATTCGATGATCTCTGCCAATGCTACCGGTACGGTGGGACGGTCGATCAGCTGAAAAACTTGTTCGGAACTGGCGTCCAATTTCATCACCGGATTTTCGATTTTCATCAATACCTCCCGGACATCCTGTCTGTAGAGTTGTGTAGAGTTGGAAAGGCATGTAATCAATGAGTTAGGGTAATACTGATCTCGCAAAACGAGCAGCCCGTCCATGATTTTCCCAAACTCGGGATGTAGAGTTGGCTCACCGTTTCCCGAAAAAGTGAGGCTGTCGATGTCGATATCCTTGGTTTTGCAATCCTGCAATTTTGCTTCGATTGCCTCCAAAATGAGGGGGGCAGGTGGAAAATACTCCGGCCGGATCTCCGTGTTTACTGTCCAACCACATTCACAATAAACACAGTTGAACGAACAAATTTTGTCCTTTGTCGGCGAAACATTGATTCCCAGCGAACGGCCCAATCTCCGACTGTGAATAGGGCCAAAAGCGATAGATTCCCAAAGAAACATGATGATTAATGGTTAATGGTTAATAACGATGGCGCACGGGTAACGCAGATGATATGGATTTACAGAAGCGAGAAACTTGCGATATAGTTCATATATTTCAGTATTGGTCGTCTTCCATTTTTAATTCCGCTTACCACGTTCCGTCAAACATTGTCCAAATATAATCCCCTGTTGACCAAGCTTTTTCAACGGCTTCTTGGCCGCAGGCATTGCTGTATTTGGTGAGGATGGCGATGGCTTCTTGGCGTTTGCCGCTGTTGAGTAGATCCAAGGCTTGCTTTTCGATGACAGGTTGATTGATGAAGTAGGAGGCTTGCAACGGATCCCAAACGCTGGCCACCACGGGGTACATATCTCCCCAACGTTTTGCTGTGATCGTGCCGAGGCGGTTAAAGGCCCACCACGCCGCATCCTTGCTGAATCCGGTTTCACGACCGCACGTGGTATATGGTTTGGGCATCTCTGTGATTGAGCCGTAAAAAGGCACATAGATCGAAGAAGCCACATTGTCTAAGGCGAACCAACATAGTCCACCGACCTCATCGGGTAAGAAATTACGGCATTGGATAATGGTGGCGTACACGGTGAAATGGACGGCGATGGTTCGTTCCCCGCGCCAGTGCCACCCGCCGTTGATCTGATTGAGTTTCAGCTCGTCCGCTTTCATGAACGGATTGGCCACGGGCGAGATCACGGTTTTTCCCTCTTTATCGGTGATTGTCAACGTTTTACGCATATCGTATTCGGTGCCCTCATAATAATCTTTAAAAACCCGCACCATGTCTTCCATTCTTACTAACGAGTCGGGTTTCACGGAGAAAGGATAGTTTTCGGTGTTGGGATCCAACTTTAGCGAAGGTGCCAGCAAGTCGAACACGCGCCATTCGCGCCGACGGCAGGCCAGCATCGCGCGGCTTTCGGGAGCATAGGCATAAGCAAAACGAAAAGCCTCCTTCTTTTTGTCATACCACCCATTCTCCTCCGCCACGGAAAAAACATTGTCGGAGGCCATGTAGTAGTCCTTGTTTTTCAAGTCGACCTCCCGGATGGTGGAAGCATTAGCATTCACTGAGATATGCTCGTCGGGGACACGTTGCGCTGCCCACACCGCACCGAATTTTCCCTTTCCGGGACCAACAATCTCCAGATGCCACACCTCGTTTTTGTCGGCGATGGTCAGACACTCACCGGCATCGTTCCATCCGTATGCGTTCAACAATTCTCCGGCAGTTTTGATGGCGTGGCGCGCCGTGGTGCAACGTTCCACCAACAGTTCACAAAGTGCAGTGCAGTCAATCAATCCGCTATCGGATTGTAGCTCTGGCCGACCGCTGAATGTGGACTCGCCAATGGCTAACTGTTTCTCATTCAAGCAAGCGTAAGCACTGTTGAAGTATTGATAAGTGTGTGCCACTTGCGGAATTTCGCCGGTTTTGGTAAAGCCGTATTTGGCCATTTTTCCCTCTTCCCGGGGGGCATATGTTCGTTTGTAAAGAGTTTTCATCGTTCCTGCCGGATGATCTTGCGCCGGCACCACGTTGATATTCGTGCGAGTACGGTGGCTATCATCGGTGTGTGAAGTCATCACAGATCCATCCGAAGAAGCTGATTTTCCAATTGTTACACTTGTACACTCCATTTTTTCATCATCCAAAAAATCGAAAGAGGGTGTTTGTGCGAAAAGAAAATAAGGAATTAAAAGGCAAAAAATAACAATGGCGTTTTTCATAGATAAAATTTTGATGGCAAAAGTAGGGAAATAAAGGTTAATCTGGTTGCCACTCTCCCTCTCTTTATTCAACTTCCCCCGCTACATGTTTATATTTAAACAAAATAGCAAACAATATCGCCATTAGCAGTGCGAATCCGGCGAAGATGAACCACGAGGTTGGCCAGCCGAAGCCGTCTACAACCAGACCGGCGGCATAGGAACCGATAAAGGCGCCGAAACCGTTGGTCATCATCATAAAAACGCCCTGCGCACTGGAACGGATGGCGGGATCGGTGGATTGATCCACGAAGAGTGAGCCGGAAATGTTGAAGAAGTCGAAGGCCACGCCATACACAATCATCGAGAGGATCAGCATCCAGACGCCGGGACCGGGGTTTCCCGCACCCAACAAGACGAAACGGAACACCCAGGCAAACATTGAGATGAGCATCACGTTTTTGATTCCATATCGTTTCAAGAAAAATGAAATCAGTAGAATGCACAGCGCCTCAGAGATTTGCGATAAAGATATCAGAATATTGGCGTGTTCAACACCAAACGTGTGTTGGTATTGTGGCATCGACCCGAAATAGTTGGTCAAATAGTCGTTTCCGTAGGCGTTGGTGATTTGCAGCATCATGCCGAGCGACATCGAGAAGATGAAGAAAATAGCCATCTTTTTCTCTTGAAATAAGGCAAAGGCGCGCAATCCCAGTTTATCGACCCACGACTGGCTTTGCGTGTTGTTTTTCACTGGACTGGCGGGTAAGGTGAACGCATAAAGCCCAAGTATAATGCCTAATATTCCTGAAAAATAGAGTTGCACGGATGATTCATCAAATTTTAAGAGATCAACGGCGATCATGGAGCAGATAAACCCCACGGTACCCCAAACCCGGATTTTGGGAAACACGGCGACCGAATCCAACTTGGCCTTATCCAACGCATTGTATGATACGGAATTGGAAAGCGAAATGGTTGGCATATAAAACATCACGCCAAGGAGGAACAAGGGATAGAGTGCGGCATATTCGGTTTGCATGCGGGCGGCAATGATGAACGCTGCGGAGATGAGGTGGCAAATCCCCAGCAGTTTTTGCGCAGGTATCCACCGGTCAGCGATAATGCCCATAAGACCCGGCATGAACAAGGAAGCGATTCCCATGGTGGCGAAAAAACTGCCAATTTGTAACCCCGTGAAATCCAACTTTCCGCCCAAATAGCCGCCTAACGAGATGAGCCACGCTCCCCACACGGCGTACTGGAGGAAATTCATGGTGATCAATCTAAGTTTGATATTCATAACTATTTGATTTTTATGTTATTTAATACGAAAGTCAAACATTTTTTCCTCGCCTATATATCCTTGCAAGCGGTCGTCAATGGCCACAGAACCAACATCTTTTGGAGTGCCGGTAAAGATAATATCCCCGATTTTCAACGTTAGGAATTGTGAAATATAGCTGATAATCTGATCGATAGAAAAAATCATATTGCCGCTGTTTCCCTCCTGTACTTGCTTGCCGTTTTTGAAAAGGGAAAAACTGATGCTGCCTAAGTCGGAGAAGTGGGATTTGTCGATGAACGGACTGATCACCGCCGAATTGTCAAAAGCCTTAGCCGGTTCCCATGGCAATCCTTTTTCCATGCAATCCTTCTGTATATCTCTGGCTGTAAAGTCAATACCTAATCCGATCTCTTGGTAATAGGTGTGGGCAAATTTGAGTTGGATATATTTCCCTACTTTGTTAATTCTCACTAATAGTTCCACTTCATAGTGTATGTCTTGTGAAAACTCAGGATAAAAGAAAGGCTTGTTGCGTTGCAGCATGGCAGAATCGGGTTTCAAAAAAAAGAGTGGTTTCTCCGGTTTCAGATACCCCAGTTCTTGAATATGATCCACATAATTGCGACCTATACAGATAATTTTCATCTTTTAAAAATGGAAGCCGAATACAAATTCGACACTTCCGAGATTTCCTTTCTCTCTTAAATTGGTAGAATAATTCAGTGATTTTTTAGTGAAAAAATTGGAGAGGGTGTAAGCGTAATTCATGTAGAAACTGGCTCTAAAATCCTCTTGAACAATATATTCTGCCCCCACCCCCACATAGAGGGATTCTTTGAAAAACATACAACCATTATATTCTGATTTCTCGTCAGGAGTCACGCTGTGTCCATTGGCATCGGTCCACTTGTCTATATTCTTGCACGATAATCTAAAACTGTGCAGGAATCCAAAATTTCCGGCAAACACCAGATCACCGAAATTCGGCGTTTTCAGCTTCACACCAGTCGGGATTGTGAGGTATAAAGCGTTATACTTTCTTTCCAAATCTACCTCTTCCAAATCTTCTTTCAAAACATGTTTGAAAGCCAATTTCCCTCCGGTATGCTCAAATTTGATACCCGTGGATAAATAATAATTGGTAGCTTTTGTGAAATTGATATCCACGGGAATACCATACCTCACCCCTAAAGAGACACCATTTTTCTCATAACCTTGCGTTTTGGGAGAAATCCAATCAATGGAAGGGCCAATAGTTAATCCTATGGCTACTCGTTTTCCGTCTTGTGCAAATGACGCCACGGAAATCAGTAAAAAAAAGACGATTAAGAAATTCTTTTTCATAAATAGATTTTTAAATGGCGGCACGAATTTAACGGATAAGACGGATTAAATATATCCGTGTTGCCATACATTATTCATTATTGATATATTAATTATTCATTCTTCAAAACAACTCAGGGATCCCGGGATTTCGAAATTTCCCCACATGCCGGTAAGCGGCCTCCGTCACTTCCCGTCCGCGTGGCGTTCGCATGATATAACCTTCTTGGATCAAAAAAGGTTCATACACCTCTTCGATTGTGCCCGGATCTTCACCCACGGCGGTAGCGATGGTGGTCAGTCCGACCGGTCCGCCCTTGAACTTCTCGATGATGGTATTCAGGATGCGGTTGTCCATTTCGTCCAATCCGTTTTGATCAACGTTCAGTGCAGCCAACGCTATCTGCGTGATTTCAAATGTGATTATACCATTGCCCTTGATTTGGGCGAAGTCGCGCACCCGGCGCAACAACAGGTTGGCGATCCGTGGCGTGCCCCGGCTCCGACGGGCGATCTCAATGGCAGCATCCGGTTGGATTTCAATCTTGAGAATTCCGGCGGCGCGCTTGATAATGTGCGACAACGTTTGCGCATCATAATATTGTAACCGTAAATTGATCCCGAACCGTGAACGGAGCGGTGCCGTGAGCAATCCCGACCGCGTGGTGGCACCCACCAACGTGAACGGATTCAGAGCAATCTGCACACTCCGCGCATTGGGACCCGTGTCGATCATAATGTCAATCTTGTAATCCTCCATCGCCGAGTAGAGATATTCCTCCACCACTGGCGAAAGCCGGTGGATTTCATCAATGAAGAGCACGTCATTGGCTTCCAAATTGGTGAGCAACCCCGCCAGCTCTCCTGGTTTATCGATCACCGGCCCGGAAGTGACTCTCAGGCTTACGCTCATCTCGTTGGCGATGATATGGGACAACGTGGTTTTTCCCAATCCCGGGGGGCCGTGCAGCAACACGTGATCCAGTGCTTCTTTCCGTCCCCGGGCAGCTTGCACGAAAACGATGATATTTTCGATCACTTGTTCTTGTCCGAAAAAGTTCTCGAAATCGCCCGGCCGGATCGCCTGCTCAAACTCCTTCTCCGAAGCGGAAAGCTTTTTCTTGGACGGGTCTAAATTATCGTTCATGTGCTACTGTGTCAATTGGTCTAACCTGTTCAACTCTTCCACGGCGATATCGTTTTGCGGATCCACAGAACGGCAATGGATAAAATCCTGCCGAGCCTTGTCATACTCTTTCAATTGCATATATGCCAGCCCGCGGTTGCAGATCGCCGGTGAAAAAAGCGAATCCAATTCGATCGCCCGGGAGAGATAACCAATGGCTTCATCATATTTTTCCTCAAATTCCAACATCACATAGCCCAAATTGTTCAACGCGAATTTGTGGTTAGGATTAATCTGCAAGATGATTTTATAATGATCAATAGCCTTCTCATAATCACCTAAATCAATATATAATCGTCCCAAATTATAGTTAATTTCGATATTATTGGGTTCCACCATCAAGGCGTTGTTATAATAGTTGATAGCGATGGGATTGAGTTGTTGTTGGTAATAATATCCCAGTTCGAGAAACGCTTTTACTTCCGTAGGATCTTGGTCTACTGTTAATTGCAATAATCTAAGATACGCTGTGGTATCGCCTCGTTCTTTTAAACTGAAGGCATGTATTAAATGCGCCTTAGGGTTATGCGGCTGAATTTCAACCGCTTCCTTGATTACGGCATCAGATTCGGCATACATACGCAAGTGAAAGTAGAGTTCGGCCAATTTCAACCGCGCCTCGTTGTTTCCCGGATCCAACAGGATGGCCTTTTGCAACGACTCCTCGGTCAAGTCCGTCTCTTTTTGTCCAAAATAGATATCGGACAACAAGATATGATACTTTGCATTATTGGGACTTATCTTGATTGCCTGCAGAATATCCTCCTGTGCTTCTTTAATTTTCCCATTATGATAGTAGTATGCGGCGCGTTGATGCAAAGCGGCGTCATCGTTAGGATTTTTCTCAATTTTTTTAGTCAACTCTACCAGTTCTTCAGGTATTTGCTGCGTGGAAGTTTTGTTATTATTACAACAAGCAAGAATTAAAGAGAAACAGCAGAGAATAAATAAATGTGAAATGGATTTTCTCATCAAAATTTACTTTTTAATGGCTTCAAATATTTTAGCTTCGATTTCATCGGCTAATTCAGGGTTGTCGAATAGGAGTTGCTTTACGGCGTCACGTCCTTGTCCTAATTTTGTATCGCCGTAAGAAAACCAAGAACCTGCTTTTTTGACAATATTTTGTTCCACGCCGATGTCGACGATCTCGCCCACCTTTGAGATACCTTCCCCAAAAAGGATGTCGAACTCGGCTTGACGGAAGGGTGGAGCCACTTTGTTCTTGATCACCTTCACTCGCACGCGGTTTCCGGAGGCCAAATCGCCCTCTTTGAGTTGCGAAACGCGGCGAATATCCAATCTGACGGAGGCATAGAATTTCAACGCATTACCACCGGTAGTGGTTTCCGGATTGCCAAACATGACTCCGATCTTTTCACGGAGCTGGTTGATAAATATACAACAGCATCCTGTTTTGCTGATGGTTGCGGTGAGTTTGCGGAGTGCTTGCGACATTAGACGGGCTTGCAGTCCCATTTTGGAATCGCCCATGTCGCCCTCAATTTCGCTTTTCGGGGTTAACGCCGCCACGGAGTCGATGACGATGATATCGATGGCGCCCGATCGGATCAGGTTGTCGGCAATCTCCAGTGCTTGCTCGCCGTTGTCGGGTTGCGAGATCAGGAGCTCGGATGTGTTCACGTGCAATTTCTCGGCGTAGAAGCGGTCGAAAGCATGCTCGGCATCAATGAACGCCGCAATGCCACCGGCTTTTTGGGCCTCGGCGATGGCGTGCAACGCCAACGTTGTTTTTCCGGACGATTCTGGTCCGAAAATTTCGATCACCCTCCCTTTCGGAAGCCCGCTCACGCCTAATGCCAAGTCTAAGCCGAGCGAACCGGTCGAAATCACGTCGATATTTTCAATGGGAGCGTCACCTAATTTCATGATCGCACCCTTGCCGAATGTTTTTTCTAATTTTTCTAAAGTGGAGTTGAGTACTTTGAGTTTTTCCGGATTCATTTTTTCTTTTTCCATTATGCCGAATTTTTGGTGGTTAAATAATAGCACAAAAATACTCTTTTTTCCCTTTCCAATTTTTGGATATTCTGGAAAAATGGAAATGGAAAAAATGAGGATGGAATAGGAAAAACAGGGGCAGTTTTTGATGGGAATTAATATACATTGTTCAGATATATTTTTTATGAAAAGAAATAATCTCTTCTTTTTTCACTATTTTTTCTGAAAATGCAACGGGGATAAAAATGTTTTTATATATTTGCGCGGCTGTAATTTTAGTTTTAAAAAACTAACCAAATTGATCAAAGTAAGGATAAAATAGTATTAACTTAAAAAAATAAAAAAATGAAACAATTTAATTTTTTGAAAGTAGCGTTGATGAGCTTGGTGCTGCTTTTTGCATTTTGTGTTCATGGTTATGCGCAAACTGTGGTTTTTTCTGAAAACTTTACTATGTTCAGTGGAGGAAGTTCAGGAAGTGGCGCCGGTTCTGCCGACCGAGGCACAAGTTTAGATAGTTATACTCAAATGCCTGGATGGCTGGGTACAAAAGTGTATGAAGCAGGAGGCTCCATAAAAATGGGTACTACTTCAGTAGCTGGTTATATCCAAACTCCTGCGATAGATTTATCTGAAGATAACGGAGTTTTCGTTATTTCTTTCAAATCTATGGCTTGGAGTGGTGATTCAACCTACTTCTACATGCATGTCATGAATGCTGATACGATTACAGAGACAATAACGGTTCAAAATTTGGGAAATTCAGCTGATTACGAATGGGATGAATATGAATTTAACCTGACTACGGGTGATTCGGCTACTAAAATTAAATTCGAAGCAGTTGCCGGATCAAAAAGTCGTTTTTTCTTGGATGATTTAGAAATTTCTCAGATTTTACCGGCACCCCCTGCGGCTACTCCGGTGTTCACTCCGGCCTCAATGGTCTGTTATGCTCCGCAAACCGTGACTATCGCATGTGGAACGGAAAATGCAATTATCTATTACACTACAAACCATACCACACCTGATTCAATAACAGGAACGCTGTACACAGCACCTTTTGCCGTTTCTTCCACGACTGAGGTGAAAGCCATTGCTTACAAAGAAGGAATGAAAGAAAGCACCATAGCTACGGCAACCTATACTTTCCCGATAGAAGTTGCCAGTATCGCCGCATTCAAAAATGCGGGTGCTACCGCGACAAGCGGTACGGTTTTCAAAATCACCGGTGATGCGACGTTTGTTTACCAAAACGGAATCAATATTTTTGTGCAAGATGAAACCGGAGGCCTTTTGATTTATAATAGTTCCAATGCAGACGTGCCCGAATATGCTGAAGGTGATGTGATTTCCGGTATTTATGGCACCTATGCCGTTTACAACGGACTCCAAGAGATGGTTCCGACACAAGATTTGCCGGAATCAACGGAAAATGACGGTGCGATCACCATTCCAACAGTGACCGTGGCTCAAATTAAAGCAAATTATAATACTTACGAAGCCAAATTGGTAAATATTGTTTACGCTGTTTTTGAAGAAGGAACTTTCACTGCTTCCAGCGCAACCAATATCAATTTTGCGCAATACGGCACGGAAGAGATGATTTGTAGAAATTATTTCAGAACACTGACTAATGAAATCGAAGAAGGCGACATTAAAGAAGTGACCGGTTTTGTTTTGAAATATAACGATGACATTCAATTAGCTCCCAGAACAAACACGGATATCGTACCTTATACTATTCCCGTGGTGGCTACTCCGGTTATTGATCTTCCTTCCGGAAATTACTTGCGTGATACGTTGGCGGTGATCACTTGTGTTACCGAAAGTGCTACCCTGTATTATACGTTAGATAACACCGAACCCACCATCGCATCCTCTATATATACGGCACCTGTTCCTATTTTTGGAAACCAGACTTTGAAGGCTATGGCAGTCAAGTTAGGTTATAATAACAGTGACGTGGCAACGGCAACGTACACATTTCCGGCGTATGCGGAAGTTCCCTATACAAATAGCTTTGAAGATGAAGAAGTAAACAATTGGGTGATCGTGAACGGTGCTGCTGCCAACAAATGGATGGTTGGACAAGCGCAAGGTTTTGACAATAACAAATTGTTCGTCTCCAGTACCAACGGTACGACCAACAAATACAACGCTACCTCAGCGGCAACCGTACACGCATACCGCACGATCTCTGTTCCCGCAAACGGCGCTTATTTGACGTTTGACTACAGGTTGGGCGGCAACGCTAACGATTACTTGGCCGTGTCTTTATTAGAAGAAGGTACGGCGGTTACGGCGGGAACCCTTCCCACCGGTGCTGTGGCATTGACCGGCAACAACGAATGGCAGGAATATTTAGCTCTTTTGGAAGAAGGAACTTACCGTTTGGTATTTACTTGGGTGAATGACAACTCCGGAGAAAACCAATTTCCGGCGGCGATTGATAATATCTCCCTGCAAAACGTGCTTTGCGTGAAACCTTCCAATCTCGTAGTGGAGTTTGTTGATGGTAATACAAGTGATGAAGCGAAAGCTAATGTTTCATGGACAGCAGCAAACGGGCAAAATAGCTGGATTGTTGAATATGGTGAAGTGGGAAAAGCGACCGTTTATACGAAAAATGTGAGTGGAACTCCAGAGGTAGAGTTAAGTCCATTGAACAGGTATTCCACGTATGAGATCAGTGTTAAAGCAAATTGCGGAGAAGAGCAAAGCCTTGCCGAAACTCAAATCATAAATGTGCCTTGTTCAAATTTGAATTCAGGAGAAATGCAAACAGCAGAGTCAACCAGTACGGGAAACCAATATTTACCTGTAGGTTATTCGTATTATAATTATGGTTATAGCCAGCAGATTATAGATGCCGGAACACTCCCCAAAGGATCGTTAAAATCCATAAGTTTTTATTGTACACAGATTCCAAAACCCGCAGGAAAACTCGGGGCAATGAAAATTTGGTTGGGTATGACCGATAAAAGCTCATTTGCTTCAACTACCGATTTTGTAAATCCGACAGAAATGACATTAGTATTGGAGATGGGAGCAAGTGAAATATGGGATCTGCCATCAACGGGTTGGTATACATTAATTTTTGATACGGAATTTTTCTATGATGGGGTT
>JAITVP010000056.1 GCA_031285725.1 Bacteroidales bacterium | reverse complement strand
TTACAGTAAATTGCATCGTAGGTAAAGAACCGCCGTATGCCGAACGGCACGTACGGTGGTGTGAGAGGTCGGAAAACGAAAGTAGGAAGCAAACTACTTCGTTTTCCTCCTACTCGATTGACGCAAATTTACATCTCAGAAGATGGCCAACCCTTAGTGTTGGAATTTTATGAGTTTTCTTTGAGTGATTATGATTGTTTGTATGTTTACGACGGCGCATCGACCTCCTCTCCGGTGTTGGGTACGTTCATGGGAAATAGTCTTCCCCCCAGAATAGAAACCACCGGTCAGGTGATCACCCTCTTTTTCACGTCAAACGGCGAAGGGGTAAGTTCCGGGTGGGCTGCGGGTCTAAGCTGCAAACCTTGCTTTACCGTTTCCTCCGCATTGGGATCGCCTTGCGACGGAGTAAGCCTGCACCCGTTCTGTACCGACGACACCCCGGACGGAATCAGCTATCCTTCCGGCACCGGCGGTTACCCGACTGTTTTTTTCGGACAATCCTCCGTGGGCTGTCTGGGCAATATCGATAAACCTGCCGCTTGGTACTATATGCGTATTAGCGAACCCGGAAATCTGCTAATTTATTTGCAACAATTTCGGGATTCGGACGGCTCTGAATCGGATGTGGATTTTGCCTGCTGGGGACCTTTTGCCGCTAGCACATCTGCCGATTTTAAAAATAACTTGTGTTGCGGCAGATACGATTTTTATACTGAATCGACCTCAACCCATAGACCTACTAACGGAGACCATGCCAATGGAAATTTTGGAGGATATCCCGTGGACAATATGATAGACTGTAGTTATCACTCTGCAGGCACGGAATGGTGTTTTATTCCCGATGCGCAAGAAGGGGAATTTTATTTGCTGCTCATTACAAATTTTGCGAGCGTGCCCGGTGTCATCTCTTTCAATGCCGTGGAAACAAACTACACCACAGCGGAAACCGACTGTTCCGTGCTCTCCTTGGCCGGCAGCAACAGTCCGGTTTGCGAGGGTGATATTCTTTTCCTCTATTGCGCTAATTCGGAAAGTGGATCCACCGTCTACTGGGAAGGCCCCAATGGTTTCACTTCCACGGAACGTGCTCCGACCATTTACGATGCCATGCCGGCGGACAGTGGCAATTACACACTCTATCTTTTCCTTGCCGATGGCGACACGGTTGTTACCACCATTCCCGTGGTAGTAAACAGCCTTCCCAATGTTAGCGTTTACGCTTACCGCGACACGCTTTGCGCCAACGACACCACCCGCTTGGTGGCTTCCGGTGCAGATTCCTACCGTTGGAACACCACAGAGATCGACACCTCGACGATTTTGGTGGCACCCACCACGTCCACCTATTTCCAAGTAGTCGGCTCTGCCAACGGGTGCGGTTCCGCCGTCGGTGTGTATGTCCACATCTATCCGTCGGTCGAAACCGTGGTCACACAATTCCCTGATCCTTTTTGTCATTTCGAGATCAATCATACCATCGCCGCACAAGTGACGAGCGGAACGCCACCCTATTCTTACCAGTGGAATGGTAACGCCGCAGCTATTGCCGGCGACCCTGCCTCCGCCCAGACCAATATCTCTGCCGCTTACCTCTGTGACTCCCTCGTCGAAGTCTATCTGGCAGTCACCGATGCGAATAACTGCATGAAACGGGACACGATCACCATTTTGATACAAGATATTGAACCGCCTACCATTGAAACGACTGTCTATTCCGCAGAAGCGATTTGCCAAAACGGACAATACTCTATCCCTGATATTACGGAACTGTTCGATACGGCGGCGTATGACAATTGCGTGAGCAGCGACGAGATCACCTTCTCGCAAACGCCAGCCGTTGGAACGATCATTACCGAGGAGACGGATGTCATCGTCAGTGTACACGATCAATGTAACACCTTGGAAATCGGCATTGTGGAAATCACAATTCCAGACCCAATCATGGTCTCTATTGTCAAAATCACGCATGCGACATGCAATAAAGATAACGGCTCCATTGAAATCAACATCAGCACCTCATCGGATCATTATGATGTCTATTGGAACGGTATCGAAAATTACACAGATCGCACCGCTTTCAATCTCCGGCCGGGAAATTACACGATTTCGGTAGATGATGGAATATGCCCTATCGATTTCCCGTTCACTATCAATAATATACAGGATATTAAAGCATGTATTACGGTATCTCCGTCTCCGCCCAATTTCATCAACGACATGTTGCGTTTCGTCGATTGTTCCCAAAATGCGACCTATTGGCGGTGGAATTTTGGTGATGGTAACGGTTCGTCAACCCAATATCCCGAGCATCGGTATGATGAGATTGGGCAATACGAAGTCTCTCTTTATGTGAGAGATGATAATGACTGCGAAGATAGCACGACCTTGACCTTGGATATCAAAGACAAAACCTCGTTTTTTGTCCCCAGCGCTTTCTCTCCCAACGGCGATGGTTTGAACGACCTCTTCAAACCCGAATTTGTGACGATAGATATGACGGAATTCAAAATGTCGATCTACGACCGCTGGGGAACATTAATCTTCTACACTGAAAACCCCGACAGCGGCTGGAACGGCACCGGCAACGGGAAGCATACCCTCAACGGCGCAATGTTCGTGTACATCATTCACTACCGGGACCATTTCGGAAAACGGCACACTGTAAAAGGGGAAGTGACGGTGGTGAGGTGAAAGGTGAACACAAATCGGATGGCTCAAATCACCAATTTTGCCCCCCGCTTCCTTTTCGTCCTTTATCGGATTTCGGGTGGTGAAGCAATGAGTATTGAGTCACTTCTCCACCGGCAACGGTTGGTTGATTTCTTCTTTCCACGGCAAGCCATATTTTCCGATTTCGGCCATGAATGGATCGGGATCGAACTCTTCCACGTTGAAGACACCTGCACTTTTCCATTTTCCTTCGAGAATCATCTTTGCGCCCAGCATGGCGGGAACGCCTGTGGTGTAGGAAACCGCCTGTGCGCCAACATCTTTGAATGCGGCTTCGTGGTCGCAGTTATTCCATATATAATAGGTAGCCTCTTTGCCGTTTTTGATTCCTCGGATTTGGCAACCGATGGAAGTTTCCCCTTTGTAGCCTTCGCCCAACGAAGAAGGTTCTGGCAGTACAACTTTCAGGAATTGCAACGGAATGATCTCCCGCCCCTCGTACATCACTGGCTTGATGCTGGTCATGCCGACCTCTTGCAGCACGTTCAACACCGTAATATATTTTTGTCCGAACGTCATCCAAAAACGGGCATGTTTGAGGGTAGGATAATTTTTTACTAATGATTCAAGTTCTTCATGATAAAGAAGATACGATTCTCTTTCTCCAATGTTGGGGTATGCGATTGGTTTGTGGATAGACATCGCATCAATCTCAATCCATTTTCCATTTTCCCAATATTTCCCTTTTTGGGTAATCTCGCGAATGTTGATTTCAGGGTTAAAGTTGGTGGCAAAAGCCTTGCCGTGATCGCCGGCATTACAATCCACAATGTCTAAATGGTGTATTTCATCGAAATGGTGTTTTGCCGCATACGCTGTATAAATGCTGGTCACGCCGGGGTCGAATCCGCACCCGAGCAGTGCCATGATGCCGGCTTCCTTGAAACGGTCGTGGTATGCCCATTGCCATTTATACTCGAACTTCGCCTCGTCTTTCGGTTCGTAATTTGCAGTGTCCATATAGCTTGTTTTCGTCGCCAGACAAGCATCCATCAACGGAAGGTCTTGATAGGGCAGCGCTACATTGATCAATAAATCGGGTTTGAAACGGTTGATCAGTGCGATGGTCTCCTCTACGTTATCGGCATCGACTTGGGCGGTTTGCACTTTACTGCTTCCGATCGCCGCCGCAATCTGATCCGCCTTCGCCTTCGTTCTGCTCGCCAATAAAATTTCATTGAAAATTTCCGGAACTGCCGCACATTTGTGCGCAACCACCGAGCCCACTCCGCCGGCTCCGATAATTAATACTCTTGACATTTCTTTGTTTTATTTGATTAAGTGTTCTATTTTTCAAAAGATGCGCAAAGGTACGGAAATTTTCAAATTTTCAAATTAAATCTTTATGTTGTTGCCCCACAACTTATCGAAGTGTCAAAGTCAGTTGGGATTCCAGTTGGAAACATAATTGTGTCATTGATTTCAGAGGGGAATACTTCAAAAGACACCATCTTTGAGCTTTCCCCTTTTTTGTTTTTGCAAGGCATGCTACCATGCCATAATGTTGCAAATCGGCACCGGATCAATGTCAATCCCTATTGACTCAATAAATTAAAAAAACGCCGTATCTCAACCTTCATCCGTTCCATGCTGCCGAAACTGACGTTTTTGGGTTCTTGACCGGAGCGGAACATCACCATGCCGGATTCGGTGACACCCATGTAGGGTGTGATATCTAATTCAGCAATGTCGTTGAGTCTAAAATCTGTGATTTTCACATTGTTGTAACCGGAATAGATCTCATCAAAAAAGATATTTTTCTCTTCACAGTAGGATTGCAGGATCGGGATCACCTCGTCCCACTCGTCCGGTTTAGTCTCTTGGTTGTAGTAGAAAACCACGGCGCTGTAGTCAATGCTGTCGATTCGGGGAATGTATTCAAAGCGGCTCATATCGTTGATATAGTATTTATCAATTACGTGATTTTCATGTTGATAAGCAGAGAAGTTGGTGTCCAAATCTTGTTTGGATACATTCTCGATGGAACGCAACCATTCATAGGCCTTCTCGACCAAGAATGCGCCGTCCGATTCGCGACAGGTGGTCCAAAGTTCGGTTTGGAGAATGTCTCCCCGATGCACGGAGAGGTTCACGGCCACGGGCAGCAAATCCAGAATCCGTTGCGTGCCCATGCCGGAGGTAATCACCAAATACATCCACTCTCGACATTGCGATTGCAGATGCCACAACTCTCGACCTTCGGGCAAATACTCGACCGACAACAAACCCCATGCTTCGGGAAACGCAATCTCCGCCTGCACATGCGTACCTTCGTAATCACGGGCTTTTTCCATGAAATCTTTGACAAAATCCGCATCTAAAGGATACAGCGTTTCCGCATCGTCAATGGAAGTGGCGATCATATTGGGAACGGGTCTCACGGGATAGTCCACTTTTTCCGTCGCAGTTTGTAACGGCTCGGTGGTTTTTGGTTTACATCCGGCTATATGAATGATCAAAATGATCATTGTAATTTGAGATAGTAGAGAAAATAATCTTGTTTTTTTCATAACTATATGGTTGGTTGTTATTACATTCTTTTAAATGACACACAAATGACATTGATTGGGGTCGATTTGCACAAATTTATCTCATCAGTTTTTGTATACATGCTTTCATTGATTCGGAATCAAAACCGACTTCTTTGTAAAGCGAGTTTATGTCGCCGTGCTCGATAAAACGATCCGGCAAGGCAATAGCGTGTGCGCTGTTTTTATAACCATTAATTTGCAAAAATTCGGATACGGCGGAGAATAGCCCCCCTTTTTCGCAACCCTCTTCCACCGTGACAATAACCGGATACTCTTTCGCCACTTCGTGTAATAATTCTTCATCCAACGGTTTCAAAAATACCATATCAATATGCGCCGGACGAATGTTTTCGGACTCCAGTTCGACGAGCACTTGCGAAACAATGTTTCCCAACGGTCCTAGTGAAAGAATTGCTATTTTCTCCCCTTTTTTCAACATATTCGCCTTTCCAATTTCCATTTTCTCGAACGGTGTTCGCCAATTGATGGTGGTTCCTTTGCCGCGCGGATAACGGATGGTGAAAGGATTATAGTGATTCAAGTATGCTGTATAGAGCAAGTTACGAAAAATTTTTTCGTTAATGGGCGAGGTGATGATCATGCCCGGGATACTCCGCATGAATGCGAGGTCATAAGCGCCGTGATGTGTGGCACCATCCTCTCCCACCAATCCCGCACGATCCAAACAAAAGATTACCGGCAAGTTTTGCAAGGCCACATCGTGAACTACTTGATCATACCCACGCTGCATAAAAGAAGAGTAAATATTGCAAAACGGGATTGCACCGCTTTTCGCCAATCCGGCCGAAAAAGTGACCGCATGTTGCTCCGCAATGCCCACATCGAAAACCCGATCGGGGAATACATCCCGCATGATGGTCAACGAACAGCCAGTCATCATTGCCGGCGTGATTCCAACTACTTTCGGGTCGTTTTTCGCCAATTCTAGAATAGTTTCTCCAAAAACAGTCTGATATTTCGGCGGTTCATCCGGATTGGATTCAAGAATGATTTCGCCGGTATCCGGATTAAACCGACCGGGAGCATGATACGTCGTCTGATCCTGCTCGGCCATCCGCAATCCTTTTCCTTTCACCGTCACCAAATGGAGCAACTTGGGACCGGAGATCTTTTTCAACGAAGTGAAGACATCTACTAACTGAATGACATCATGACCGTTAGCGGGACCGAAATAACGAAACCCCAGACTTTGAAACATGTTACTTCCGCTTAACAGGAAACCTTTTACCACATTGCCCAGTCCGCTAAAAAAACGGGTGAGCCAGTTCGCACGGTGGGTATTGAGAGTGAAAAAGTTCCACAGTTTGTTCTTAAAACGGTTGTACGCTGGGGATGAAGTGATGTTGAGCAGATGTTTGCTTACCCCACCCACGCTGTCGTCAATAGATATCTTATTGTCATTCAATATAATCAACACATTCGCATTGCTGATACCCGCTTGGTTCATGGCCTCGAATGCCATCCCGCCGCCCATGGCGCCGTCACCTATGACCGCAATGTGATTCCGCTCCATATTTCCCCGCAATTCCGAAGCAATCGCCATACCCAACACTGCCGATACAGAAGTGGAGGAGTGGCCTGCCCCGAAAGCATCAAATACACTCTCCGAACTTTTCGGAAAACCGCTGATTCCTTGATATTTACGATTGGTATGAAAACGTTCTTTCCGTCCGGTCAAAATTTTGTGACCGTATGCTTGATGTCCGACATCCCACACAATCTGATCATCGGGTGTGTTAAAAACATAGTGTAGAGCCACGGTCAACTCCACAGTGCCTAAACTTGCACCCAAGTGGCCGGGATTTTCTGCCGTGTTGGTGATAATAAAATTCCTCAGTTCCTCACAAAGAACCGGAAGTTCTTCCCGTTTTAGCTTTTTGAGATCCGATGGATAGTTTATATTATCTAATATACTCATTCAAAGAATTTTAATGAAAAATAACGAGTTGTCAAATCTCCTCGTATAACGAAATGATATTCTGGGTTATTATCTCGTTATTATGGTTTAAAATCACATAGTTTCTCGCATTCTCGCCAATGATTTTGCACAACTCGGAATTGTCGATACATTTGTCGATTAAATTGGCAAATTCTTGCGGCGTATCGGCGATAAAAATGTTAACGCCGTGCTCCACCTCCAACCCTTCCGCCCCGATCGGCGTGGTGATGATGGTCTTGCCTAATGCCATCCCCTCAATGATCTTGATGCGGACACCGCTCCCCGAAAGCAACGGAACGATCATAATATCTTTAGAGAGAATGTATTGGTTTGCATCCTCCACTTCACCATCCACAATAACATTCGGAATGTTCAACGATTGCCATTTTTTGGGAATGCCTCGTCCTGCCAAATTAAAGGTCAACCCGGGATGACGGGAAAGGATGGTCTTCCACACTTCATCGAAAAACCACTCCAATCCCTCCAAATTAGGTATCCAGTTCATGCTACCAATGTGGAATAGTTTGGGATTAGTCGTTGGAATATACTCATTTTCAATTATATAATGATCAATATTGATCCCCATGGGAATCACATTGCCTTTGAGTTGGGGAAAACGTTTGTGAAAAAAGTTATAATCTGGAGCAGAAATGGCCAAAAATCCATCCACTTTGGTGAAAACTCCCATCTCGTATCTCCGCAATTGTCGAATCATCTTCTCCAACAACCACTTCTTGATCGGACTTTTCTGGTGAATCATGAAACGTCCCCAGATTTTATGCTCTATATTATGTGCCCGCAGGACAATTTTCGCTTGACTATGTTTTCTGATCGTATCGATATACGGTGCCACAAAAATCGATTCAAGTTGGATGACATCGAACGTTTCTTTTTGTAACACTTCAACGATTTTTGCGGAAAACTCTTTGGAAATAAAGCGGTTGATATGATACGATTGACCCAGCAGCATCGATTTCGCAGCCCCCCATGGTGTGACGGCGGTATTCATGAAAACAGTTTCAAAACCAGTATCTTGGATATATTCTTGGGGTATTTTGTCAAAATCCGCAGGATGCTTCAGGGTCGAAATGGCTAGCACTTTTACCTCGTGGCCATTGTGCAGCAAACCCTGCGTGATCGTGTTGGTCGCAATGCATCCACCATCCACGGCGGGCATGGGGGGCTTATGACAAATCTGTAATATTTTCATTGTTTATTAACTGATTTTTTCCTATTTTCTTCAATTTTGCAAACCATTTCGTGTATTCGTCGATGGAGAAAATGGCGGAGTCGGTAGTGGCTTTGCGGGTCAGGAAGATGCAAAGCGGGATCAATACGAACGTGGAGAGCCACATACCGAACCAAACGGGCACCGCGCTTCCTTTCGCCAGTTTTTCGCCAAAAATCGACAGGGCAAAATAGATGACGAAAAAGACCACGGTAATGAGCAATGGCACCCCGATTCCCCCTTTGCGGATGATTGATCCCAGCGAGGCTCCGATGAAAAAGAAGAGGAAACAAGCCGCGGCCGAAGTGAATTTCCGGTGCCACTCGATTTGGTGGCTCCACAGTGATTCGTTCTTAAATTTCACATCCTCGTAAGTATAACGTACGTTACCCGCCGTGCTGTAAGATGCCTGGTTGGCAAACCCGAAGATGTTTTGCAATTTTTGTTTGTCATATTGGTTTAAAATGCTTTCGATGCACAGTTTCGCCGTGTCTTTGATCATTTCCGGCTCATCATGCAAAGTTTGGAACTGATGCATTCCATTGTAAAACGCCCGAACCGCTTCATCAGAAATGCCGGCAATCAATTGACTGATCGTGTCGATTTTCACCTCCAACTGCTCGATCGACATCGCTTTTGTATTGGATTGGTAAAAACTGTGTTCGTCTTTACTCATCTCAAAAGAGGAGAGATCAAACCTCTTATATTGCTCTTTGAAATGTGCTCGATTGAGCGGAAGTTTGGAACTGCGGCTGTTGTCATTCTTGCTTTCGTCCCAAAAATAACCATCATACAAATAAAACAATAGATAATTCCCGTCAGGCGTGATACTCATCGTGCCTTTGGATGCGTATGTCATCGTGGTGTTTCCCTGGTGTCGGGAATGGTCGTAAATCAACACATCCTCGATGGTCTCGTTATCACGGTGTTTTTTACCGATTCTAATGATGTAATTATCAAATCCGTCATAAAAAACGCCCTCATCTATCGATAATGTCGGTTTCTGATTTTTTATATTATACTGTATGGATTTCATTTTCAGCCACGATTTCGGAGTGATATCGTTGGTAAACCAAAACGCTCCGATTCCGATCAAGATACATAAAATCGCCAGCGGGAGCATCAATTTGCTGAGAGGAATCCCGGATGCTTTCAAGGCCACTAATTCGTAATGCTCGCCCATTGAGCCAAAGGTCATCAAAGAGGAGAGCAGCACTGCTAACGGTGCCGCCATACTTACCATCGTAGCTGAAGCATAAAACAACAATCGAAGTATGTATTTTATTTCTAAACCCTTACCAACCAGCTCATCCACCCATAACCATAAAAACTGCATCAAAAGGATCACTAAGGCAAACAAAAACGTGATGACAAACGGCCCTATGAATTTTTTGATTAAATAGCAGTTGATGATCTTCACAATGAGGTAGGGGTAAAAATAGCAATTTTCAGACTTTGGAACACGAATTTAAAATACCTAATAGTCTCCGATAGTTTCCGGCAATTGTGCCAAGGCCACTTTGATTTGTTCTTCGTTGGGAGCCACGCCATGCCATTTGTGCGTGCCCATCATGAAATCCACGCCCATGCTCATCTCGGTGTGCATCAAGACGACCACGGGTTTTTGGCGATGCAGCTTGCTTTTCGCCACGTCCATTTTATCCATGACATCCACTATATCGTTGCCGTTCATCTCCACCACATCCCAGCCGAACGCCTCGAATTTGGCTCTCAGATCACCCAGCGAGCAAACATCATCCGTGGAACCGTCAATCTGTTTTTTATTATAATCGACCACGGTGATGAGGTTATCCACTTTATTGGCGGAAGCAAACAGGATTGCTTCCCAGTTCTGGCCTTCGTCCAGTTCGCCGTCGCCAGTGAGCACGTACACCAACTGTTTGTCATCGTTCATCTTCTTCGCCAGGGCCGCACCCACGGCAACGGACAATCCTTGACCCAACGATCCTGATGCGATTCTGATACCGGGCAGATGATAATGGTTGGTCGGATGGCCTTGCAGACGACTTCCCACTTGACGGAAGGTCGTCAGTTCCGAGATCGGGAAAAATCCCGTCCGGGCCAACACGCTGTACCAAACCGGCGAAATATGTCCGTTAGACAAGAAAAATATATCCTCTCCCTCACCCTTTTCGGTAAAATGTTGGGGATCGGCTTTCATAATATTGGTGTACAACGTCACGAGGAAATCAGTGCATCCCAGCGAGCCGCCCGGATGTCCCGATTTCGCATGATAGACCATTCGTAAAATGTCGCGTCTCACCTGAGTCGCCAAAGCTTGTAATTCCGCAATGCTTTTCATATAAAAAATTATTGAGCTGTTAATTCATTCTGTAGCAGGATTTCGTCTTCCAATTGTGTTAAAAAATAGATGCCGAGAATGGTCACAGTTTCCAGAAAAGAGAGATATGTGAAATCCTTGGATATTTCCACATCACCCTTGATCAACCCGGCAATGGTGGGTTTATAACGCAAAATAATCTGATTTTTCTCGTTCGTCCAACCCCATTGGTTTTTCCAAAGATTGACGAGCCGGAAATAGTAGGTATTGCTGTCCAGCACGATTTTGGTAATGTCTTCGATGTTGAGATATGCGATGATCTCGTCGGCAGCGTGTTTTTCCTTTCGAAAGATGATGTAAGGTTTAAAAAAACCGGCCCGTTTCACAGTGAAAACGCCCTGCGTGGTCTCAATGCGAGCAAGGGTTCCGGAATTGTCCATGACTTCCACTGAACCATAAAGCTCGTCACCGGATTTTAATTCATAATATTTTTTGATCAGATCAGGTTTGATAATCTGCAAAGTAGTGATAGGACTTTCGCTGATCGACTTCATACTATAAATTTTGCTCAAAGGTATTCAAAATTTTGTTTGCCAACTCGGAAAATTCATCTTTCGACAAATTAATTCGCTCTTGTTGGAAATTGATCTCGTCACCCCGTACAATCGGGATGAGATGGATGTGGGCATGGGGGACCTCTATTCCCAATACCGCCACACCGATCCGCTGGCATTCTACGTTTTTCTCGACGGCCAGCGCCACTTTTTTCGCAAAAACAGTCATTTCAGCGAGCAGGTTATCTTCCAAATCAAAAATGTAATCCACTTCGATTTTGGGAATTACCAAGGCGTGGCCTTTGGTGAGCGGGGCGATGTCCAAAAAAGAGTAAAATCTATTATTTTCAGCAATTTTATAGGAAGGAATTTCGCCATTTACAATTTTCGAAAATAGAGTACTCATAATTAACGGGATATTTCAATGATTTCAAACTGCATTTTTCCGGCCGGCGCATCCACGGTGATGGTGTTGCCAGCCGCATTGCCCAACAGCGTTTTTCCAATGGGCGAGGTAACCGATATTTTCCCTGACCGCAAATCCGCTTCGGATTCCGGCACCAGCGTGTAAGTCATCATGGCATTATTGCCCAAGTTTTTAATTTTTACGATGGAATAGATCAAGACTTTGGAGGTATCCAATTTGGACTCGTCCAGCAATCTCGCATTGGCCACGAGGTTTTTCAGTTTTACGATTTTCAATTCCAACAAACCTTGGGCTTCCTTAGCCGCATCATACTCGGCATTTTCGGAGAGGTCGCCTTTGTCTCGCGCTTCCGCAATCGCCGCCGATATTTTGGGACGTTCAATCGTTTCCAATTCATTCAATTCCTTTTTCAAAGCGTCCAGACTATCTTGTGAATAATATTTTATTGTGCTCATGTGTAATGGTTTTTAATATAAAACAAAAATTAAAGAGGCTTGGAAAAGCCTCCTTAATTTAAGATGAATAAGGAAATTTAACTATTAAATGGCTACTTTGATGCCAATATAATGATTACCTTTCCATTTGTTAGTAAATCTATACCCGTAATCAAGCAATATTTTTTGAACGCCTTGTTTTTTCTTAGCCAAAGGAATAGCGAAAGAAGCGCCAGCACAAGGACCAGCATACCAAGTGTCAGCTGCCTCGATATCCCACATACCGCCTTCAAGGGTATAACCCGCACGCAATTGGAAGATGTCGCCAATACCTTCTTTGTAACCCATCCCGTATTCAAGACCCAATACAAATTGGTCGCGAGAATAGGAGTTCGCAGTGAAGGATCCGGCCAACGTCAAACGGTGAGACGCGTCTTTCCGGGTCAAATCGGCTTCGTTTTTTTTCCGCTCGTCTCTTGTGAGACCTTCGTAAGCGGTTCCGCCAAAGAACAAGAAGTCATACGACAAACCGATAGTCAACTGCACGGGCATTTCAGCCTCCGCTGAACGTTGCTCCATTGTAATTTCGTGATTCGTATTGGAAACAAAACCTTTCACAGAAAGACCATCACCGCTGTAGCTGATCGGCAATCCGATATTTTTCAACACCACGCCGATCCGGAAGTTTTCCATCCAACCAGCCACGTATTGCACGCCCGCATCAATAGCAACGCCGCCCGCTTTCACGTCAGCGATAGACTCAGTCACGATTTTCACGCTGGCACCGGCACTGATGTAGCGGTTAAACTTATAGGCATAATGGATTCCAATGTAGCTCAACGTGGGCGAAAATGTACCCATGTTTCCTTCGGGTTGATCTACCGTGGTTCTTTTAATATCCCCAAAACTCATAGTGTACAAAGATACTCCGATATAACCAAGTTCTTTTGTTTCTTTCACGCGATCGCCTTCTTTGATTTTCCGTGCCAACCTCTGAACCACACCGAAAGAGTTGATGCTAATTCCAGCATCGGAACCGGAAAGATATTGCGTGTGAGAGAATCCAAATTCCGTGTTTTGTCCACGCGCGATGCCGGCGATATTTGTGTAAATGGATTCCAAACCGGTAATTTCTGAAACACCGGCGGATCCCCAGCCGTTAGATCTTGCCCAAGGGTCGATAAGCAAATGCTGTGCGCCTGCCTGCCCCGCACGGTCCCTGTTCCCCGCAAAAACGGAAGTGGATGCGGCAAAGAAACTTACCAAGGCAACGATTATTAATGTTCTATATGTATTATTCATAATTTCTTAATATTAAAATTTCTCTGATTAATAATGTTAAAACGCATTTAAGTCGGTGGGTCTCATCGCACAGAAGAACTTCAACGTCCGTTCCCCAATTCCTGGAGCATTAACATGGATAATATACATACCACTGGCGATAGGCACATTTGCGTTGTTCTTCAAATTCCAAGCAACGTGAGTCGTTCCCTCATCCCCTTTGGTGATTTTCCTCACCAAAAGTCCATTGACCGTGAAGATCGAGATGGTACATTTTTCGGGGAGATTAACAATTTTCACGTAAGTTTCCAATGCTGTGGATTCATAGGTGGAGAATCCGTAGTAAGGATTGGGAACAATATTAATGTCTTCCAAGATTTGATCGTGTTGCGAGGTAGCTTGTGTTGTCGGCGCAATGTTTCTCGTGGTGAAACTGTACATCGGGTATCCGGAATTGCTGCCCGCCGCACCGGATTGATTCGGATCGTCAAACCAGCGAGAAGAGTATCTCATGTAAGGACGGGAAACGCGCAATTTCAGTATCGCATTATTGGAAAGCCAATTGTCTTCCTGTCCAGACGCCGGCATGGCGATGCTAGTCCACATCACATTGTTAAACAATTGCATTTTTTGCATTTGCACCTTCGCTGTGCCTGTTCCTTCGCCAACGAAAGTATTGAACTTCGCCAACAACCATTGACCTTGGTCATAAGGACCGCACTCATAGTAAGATTTACCATCTGCTATCGTTCCGCCATGAGTATACCCTTGGCTATAAGTTGTCAAGTTATTATCGTTATAGTTGCGTTCCTTGTTCGCACTTGCGACCTTGTAGTAGGTAGAGGCTGTGTTTCCGGCACTGTTGCAAACGAAAACAAAGTGCATTCCACCCCACGCCAACTTCAGCTCATAGTTAGCATTAACCGGAGGTGGATAAAGGCTATTGAATGACACTTGGTTTAACGGCATAACAGTATCGTTTCCATTCCACTGTCCAATGAAATAACCATAAATACCGGTGGGGTTAAACAACATATCATTACCTTTATTATCCCCATCGGAAGAATTTTCAGAGAACATAAGGTTTAGTCTTTCACCGGTTTCCACATTCACCGCATAACCGGGGAACCAACCCATTCCGGTAGCGCTGATGTAGTTTGGAGAATTCGGATCATTGCTTGCCACAGGATTATTGATATCCGTGTTGCCGTATTTGTCCACAGAGGGGGCTTTTCTCGGTTCGTGTTTCAATGCGCCGCCTTCAGACAACGTCCTGTCTTCGCACGCTTCCAACACGACACAACGTGTCCATTTATCCTTGTCGGAGGTTAACACGATGTCCACGGAATATAAATTGGTCATGGTTTGATTGTATCCGGGGCCACCCACTGCAAACGAAGAAGGGTCTTTAAAATTAAAATAAGCGGGCGTGGGTTCCGTAACACCATCGGTTTCCGGATTAATGTATTTTGCTTGAGGCCCACCATCGTAAGGGGAAGACAACACATAGGGTGCCCACGTGCCACCGAGCACGCCTTCGAATTGTCCTTCCGGATCTTTCCACACGCGGGATTCCCATCCACCGGCATTCAAATTGGTGTCTTTCACCACCATGAATATATCTTCTGTTTTCCATTGAGAATAGACATCCTTCACTCCTTGATCCGCACTGCTAAGAGCTTGCCAAGCACCAGCGGTTTGCAGTCCCGAGCGAATCCAGTTGCTTTGATTGTTCCCTTCGCTATCCGGCACACCGGCAAACCACGGTTTGGATTCATCCGCATAAGTGATTGAACTTCCTAAAAAGTCCACTTGCGCATATCTTGCTTTGTTCGCATAGGTCCATGAGGAATTGTTGTTCACCCAATCTGCAATTTCGCTCTGGTGAACTTGAAAACCGTAATCCAAAATAGAGATGGAGATACCTAAGCTAAGAATCAACTGCTCGTTTTTCTGAGAGATCGGCACAGCGGATCTATATTCCCTGATAGCTGTTTTAACTCCATGTGCATCCTCGGTATAAGCACCTGCGGCAATGATCTCTTCATCTGTAGCGTTCACAATTGTCATCACCCAATAGGTTGAGTCAGTAACATCCTTTGCGCCTAATTCTACGAATTTGATTTCATAGTCGAACGGTTTCACTTGCAACGGGTCAATCACTTTAATGTTCAACGGGCCATAGTTGTTTTTATAGGTGATCTGTTGAACTGTATTTTCTTTCAAGATTTTTTCACGATCTTCATCAACCAAATCCAGGAAAAATCCACCGTTCCCCTGCCCTTCGATCCGGGTGATCATGGGTTGGGTGCCATATTGAGCGTTCAGAATTGTTCCTTCCGATTGCGGAGCGGGTGAATGGGGAATGCCCGAATAGACTTTGATATTCTTTCTACCTGCCAGATAAGGAGTTTTTTGTCCAGTCAATCCTTCAGCACCATTATCCAAGGAAAAAGGAAAATATTCATTGTGAGCATAAGCGATCACCATAAAATAATACACTTTATGATTTACCAAAATCCTATTACTACCTGTAGCAAACGCATCCTCGGTAATAGGAAACGAGTGGGAAATGCCCGCATTCGCACCATCCACCATGGGTTTCGCCACGGAAGTACCTGCGACATCATCGTAAGTCCAATTCACCAATCGAGCGATACCCGAACCATTTTCTTTATAATTTTCAATGTCACATTGACGAACCAAACGCGCCAAGTCGGCGTTGTTCAAATCGGTCACGCTCACGTCTTTGTTTTTCAATTGATAGATCTGATACCCTTCGAAACGGTATGTTCTATCATTGTCTACCGTTGTGATTTGTTTCACCGTTTTGGTTTCAACTATAAAAGTGTCAACCGCACCCACTGTAATCCAGTTGGTATCTTGAATTTCCACTTCTGTAATGATTTCCCGTTCTGCCAGAATTTGATTGTCATTTTCATTATACCCTTCATTGTGGTTATTGCTTAACGGATCATCATTGCTTAGGTAAAGAATCAATTGATTTTCCAATTCGCGAACGGTCACATCCGGTGCATCGGGACCGTCAAGTACTTTGAAGCAGTTTTCAAACAACGCTTGGCATTTGTCGTCGGCTGTTTTCAGCAATTCCACAGATGCCCAAGCACCACCGGAGGAAGCTCTTGCCCATGGAATACCCACGGTGATATAGTTAACCGCTCCGGCTTTCAAAGTGAAAGGTCCTGCGGACTGCATGAAACGCCGGTCTTCCGGCGCATTGCCCACACCGGGTTCGGTCCAACCATCTTCACTGTATTGTAAGGGATTAGGGTCAATCCCTTTCGTTCCCCAGTTACATGGGTCGGTCAATCCCGGAAACATGAAATCACACTCAGGGCCATTAGCTCCATTACTCGGATGGCCGTTTGCTCCGTAACGCATTCTCGTATTATCTTTCCAAATAGCTTGCAACATATTGTAGTATTCATAAGCCACACTTGGATCCCCCACAACGGAATTGTCATTGTTGTGATACACGAAACGTCTCATCCCAAAACGTTCATTGTTGGGAATACCATCGCCGAAGTTCACCCCATTGATTGACATTTGATTATATTCATGATTCACATATTTTTCACAATATCCCGGATAAGACACGGAGTCGATGTTAAATTTCGGTCTGTCGTACATGTTTTCGGGTTCGGGATCAATGTAAGGTCCTTGAAAGAAGTCCACGCCAACTGCCGGAGGCTGTGAACCATAGGCAAAGATTTCCCCTTGTCCGTCAACATCTTTTCCGTTGAAGCAATACCCTAATCCCCTGCTAACATCGCAACCCACATAATCATCTTTCGAATATCCTAAATCAGGGTCAACCCATTGGGAAAAATAGGTATTAGTTAATTCATACGTGGAACGGTTGATGATCTCGTAAGAATAGAACGTCATGTTGTTCAGCTCGTCATTGGTAGCGAAAGCGAACGCCTGTCCGCGGATTTCCAATCCGATGGGTTCACCGCCGGTTTCGGTATGTGTGTTACCCTTGTCGTTAAATACCCAGAATAATGTTTCATCCCCTTTCAACACATGATCGGCATAGACCATCCCTGTTGAAATTCCTGCTGATTCTTCGGGAGTTTTGGGGAGTTGTCCGGCAATAGCCAGCTCTTTATTCTCCGCTGTCCACGGACACAATTCGTTTTCCAAATCGTAATAAGGATAATCTCCGAGATCCGGCTCATATTTTTTATTCCCATTTCCATCAAAGTAAGGTGCCAAGAACATAGATTGTCCTAAAGACACGTCACCATGAGCCGGCCAATTCCGAATAATCGACGGCATGGTATAATCAGGGCGTTCCCAGTTGGCGATATGCGCTTCCACTTCAGCCCGGGTGATCTTAAAGAATCTGTCGTATTCGATACAGGTTTGTTGTGAAATCGTAGCGTCTATGGTAGAGAGCGGACCAGTCCAAAAGTCATCCCCGTTTTGGCGGAAACGAACCGCAGCCAATTTCAACTGTTGGTTCACATCGCGTCCACCGATCCACAACGCTGCACAGAACATGGAGGTCTTTCCGGAGCCTTTCGGAACTTCATATTCCGCGGTCTCGATAAACCACATGGTACCGTTGGTCTCCAAATAGGCTCTAACGTTATTAATTGTTAATTCATTGGAGTTTGAGGCAGGCAAACAGGTTCCGATTGAACGCGGTTGAGCCGCCTTGGGGATCACATATCTACTTTTTTCAGCATGCAGTTGGCTAATACCAAAAACTGCAAGTGTGACCACTAAAAAAACTATTTTACTTATATTTCTCATATCTTTTTGTTTTTCCTTGATTAAAATAAAAACATGAAACCTAAACTAACTCTCGTTGGTGCGCTGTAATTGTAAGGATTTTTAACTCTCATTCCATAATACCATTTGTAAGATTCCACGGAAAGTTGTGATTTGATTTGTTGTTCGTATTCGGATGCAGTCAAATAACCGTCATCATCGGCATTTCCAGTATATGTATATACCGACAACACATTTTTGAAGTTAAAGAGATTGGTCACATCAACATACACCATCAAGTCGGTGGTTTTTCTTTTTTTACCGTCGTCTTTGGTTTTTCCACCCAATTTAAAGGTTCTGTCGATCCGCAAGTCGCATTGGTATGTCCAAGGTCTGTGTGAACCATTGATGGTTCCGGAGAGGCGAGAGGATCCCAGGCCGCTGACAATTCCGGAATAGGCCACGCTGGATTTGCTATATGGCAATCCTGAAGCCGCAGAGAACACCAAGGATACGCCAAAACCTTCGAACCATCTGATTTCCTTTTTGGTCGAGTCGCTCAATTTCTTCACGCTTTTGGGTCCGTCGTATTCTTGCCCTGACGGTGACGTGTAAGACACGCTCATGTTCAATCTGTGCCGTTGGTCAAATTCCAAATTAGTCAGAGTTCTCAAGTTAGGCTGACCGGATTGGATGATCGCCAAGTTGGAACCAGCGGTCGAACCGGTACCTTTAGCAAACTGGAGAGTATAGCCTGCGCGCAATGAAATGTTTTTTATCTCTCTCATGACATAGCTTAAAGATAAACCCTGCACAGTACCGAAGTCCATATTGGCATACGAATAGTACGTGCTCGGATATGCTTGTGTGTAGCGATACGACTGGATCATATTGCGTTTTTCAGAATAGTAAGCCGTAATATTGATCGCAGCGTTATCGCCTAATGCTTGTGCGAATCCCACTTCATAGTCGATACTTTTTTGAGATTTCAAATTAGGATTGTTGATGACATTGTTTTGGTTTTTGCCATATTTTTCAACAAACAGATAGCTAATCGGCTCCAACCGCAAGTTGGTGGGACGACTGGTGATAATATTATAGTGTGCCGTGAAACGGGATTTGGTAGAAACGGGGAAAGAGAATGAGAGACGGGGCATAATGGACCATTGTGTTTCATAATCCATGAATGCTTTTTCATCCACTTTGGAGATCAGAGTGTTATCAATAGCGCTCACCAAAGCCGGCCCGCCATTGGCTCCTAATAATGCGTCCGGGTCGGTCACTTCTTGCCCATTCGCATCATACCATGTATCCCCGCTACGATACCCAACGATGTTGGATTCGTCCAAGTTCAACATCTCGTCACGTTGATTCACATACACTACCCAATCATCTTGGGCATTGGCCACAAACAGGTTGCTTGACACATCGAAATCTTCCTTGATGGATCCCACCGTGTGAGCCGGTCTGAACAAATAGGGGTCTCTCAATACGGATTGGTTCGCATCGAAGCGGTCGATACGGACACCCACGTTAAACACCAACGTTCTGATAGAGAACCTGTCCTGCAAATACATCGCCATGTAAACCGGCTCGTAAGCACCTATATTGTAAGTTCTTTGTCCGTTCGCATCCTTCGCGTTGAAGAAATCGGTAATGTCGGTTTTCTTGTTATACTTGTTTTTTCCCGTATAATCATATCCATAATATTGTATCATGCTACCACCGGTAGCGGTTGTACCGACCAAAAGGTCTTCCGCCGACAACATGGACACATCAAATGTTGAGGGATCCAAGTTGTCCACATCAATCCAGTCGGTTCCATTGGGATCATAACCCAGTTTTTCTCTCAGTTTACGATCAAACGTACTTTGAGCGTCCAGGTTGTTTTGCAGTCCGAAACTTATCGAGTCTTCTCCTACGAAAGAATAATTCGCAAAATCAAGTTCTGCAAAATGGGTATTGACAAGACCTCTCATCAATGTCCACAGAGGGGCTGCCGAGATGCTATATCCTCTTTCTGTGGGTCGATCAAATTCAAAACCCAACTTAATTTCATGGTTTCCCAAGTTCATAGACAGGCTCGCTTTCGCCCCCCAAGCGGTTATTTCGGATTTTTGATACCCGCTGGAGCGAATTCCTGGCAGATAATACATACTGTAAAGCGTACTCGGCGATTCCCCATTGAGTAGACCTCCAAATTGTTGATACGCAACTTTATTGTAGGGAATTCCGAAATATTCCTCTACCGTTTCCGGTCCAAAATTATCCAAAAGCATCCGGTTGTATTGCGCCAAATCCGGATTATATTCTCCCGGAGTGAAAGCCACAAAATAGGGATCATTTCTTCTATTCATTACCCATACATCATCATATTCTATTCCATTGGTATCTGTAAATGAACTCAATTGGTACCTATCCATTAAGCTTGTCGTGAATTTACCAATATGTCCGTATGCGAAGAGGTTGTCTTTAAAGTTATTATCATAAGTAGAGTAATTGTATTTCGTGTAGCTTACATTGATGTCATAGGTTAAGTTTTTCAAGAGTTTTTTTTCATCGGTACTATTCACCACCATGTGATTCACTCTAGCAAACAAGCGCAACGTTGAGTTGTCATACACCGAGTTGTTGGCCACATTGAACATTGAATTCGCCAAACTCCAGTTTTTACCTTTCCCATAATCATACGATCCGTTCAAACTGAGTCTAAGGCTGTTTGCTTTTACCACATCCGTGCTTTTTATGGGTTGGATGTCGATTTTACCTTGCACGATGTATCCCCAATTTTCAGCATTTTGTCTTACCCTTTTTTTCTCAAAAGCGTCTTCCAACAAATAATTTGCCGGAGAGGAGGAGGCACCGAGATCGGTCAAACTGTATTGCAGGGGGGTTTCCCTCAAACTTTGAATGGTTTCGTCGGTGGCTCTCCATGTGCCGCCGCGCATTGGCCTATTATCTTGGTTAAAGTAACCTTCGCCCGACAACATGAAACCGATACGGGCTTTCTTGTTACTGTCGCTGCGCACGATAGGACCGGAAACGGAAACCGCACCCAAGAAGTTATTGTATCCGTCTACGGAACCACGGAACTCAACGCTAGAGGCGAAGTTTTTCGGCACACCGCGGGTACTGTAAACCTGGAAACTGGTACCATCGCCGTACTCGGCAGGAATCCCTCCTTGAATCAACTGCGCCGCATCCATGGATTGCATCGCCACGGATGCGCTACCACGCACCCGCACTCCGTCGATAATTACCACTTGACCGTCTGAACGGTTACCACGCACCGACTTGATGTCACCATCCACAGAACTCACTCCATCAGCAGAAGCCAGTGCCTTGGTCAAATCACGACCTGGAGATTTCTGTAATTGCTTCCCGTCAATGGTTGTGGCCGCAACAGTAGAATTCGGATCAATAATCGGAGCTCTGTGGGTAATCGTAACCGACTGTAACACGGTGGCATCCGAAGATAAGTTAATTTTAATGTCCTCCGTCACAATAGCGTCAGGATTTACCCTGATACCCGCAACGGTTTGATCTTTTCCAGAAACAAGATGAACTGCCCTAACATCGTATGTCCCTGATTGTAGATTTGGAAATTGGTATGCCCCGTTGCCATCCGTGAACACGTCCCGAATCGTGACACCTTCTTGAATTAGGAAAACTTGTCCTTGCGCTATTCCTAACGCATTCCCTTCGTTGTCTGAAATCACACCCTTGATCATAGCCTGTGGGTAGACAAAACCTATGCAACAAAGGAACACTCCAATTGATAAGAGTAATTTTTTAATCATAGCCATTAATTTATATTAAACATACATAAAATTTTATCTGCATTTTGGGGCGGTAAATTTATAAAAAATATACACCGCCACTAACCTTTCCAAACGTAAAATTCATTTTTTTACACAACTTATTGTTTATAAGGTATTTTCAGAATTTCCGCATAAATGATCCCTTGCCGTATATTTTCAATGTCGGTTGAAATCACCAACTCGTTTTCTTCCTCATTATCAAAAGAATATGCCATGCGTTCTTCTATTTTCATTCGGGAGTTTTCTTCTTCCCACTTCTCTTGACCGAGTTCATCATAACTCACAAATTCTCCTTTTTTAGGAGGAATCGTGTGCTTTTCTTCAAAAAAATCAGCAGAAACAGCCTTTCCCGATGGGTTTTCCCGACACTGTTCTTCGTACTCGTCATCGTATTCAAAAATAGGAGGCGGGGATTCCTCATTCTTCTTTTTCCTACTGGTGAGATAAAAATAGAACAAGGCCGCAACGATGGGAAAGAGGATTTTGATAATATCCATGAGCCTTTTTCGTTATTGGGTTGTCATTTTTAATTATTTTGCGGCGCAAAGGTACAAAAAAAAGAATCCATGAAAAAAGAATCCATGAAAAGGAGAATATTATTCCCCATTATCGTTTTTTCTTTATTTGTAATATCTATAAAATGTGGAAAATACGTGCATCCAACCATTCCGGGTGTGCAAGTAGACTTCACTATCTATCCTAACGATCCCAACTATGCGGCGTTGAACCACTATGGCGGGTATATGTATTTCACCGGCGGCGTAAACGGAATTGTGGTATACCGTGTCGATTATGACTCATTTGCCGCATACGACCGGGCGTGTCCTTACGACTGGGAAAACAGCAACGCTTGGATTCGAATGGAAGACAACGGATTGATCCTCAGCGATAGTTGCTGTGGATCACAGTTTAATGTGTTAGACGGGCTTCCGATCAGCGGGCCATCAGAACTCGCCCTTAAGTATTATAAAACAAAGTATGACGGGCTACGCCTTCGGGTCTACAATTGAGGCAACATTTCAAAAACCAACTTTTCCATCACTGGCGCCGCGGTTTGTGCTGCTTTCAGCACCTCCTCATGGGAAACATTTTCCACTTGTCCCACAATACCTAAATCAGTGATGACGGAGAAAGCGAAAACTTCCATACCCCGATAGCGCGCCATAATGGTTTCGGGCACGGTGGACATACCCACCGCATCGGCACCCATGATGTGGAACATCCGGTATTCGGCCGGCGTTTCATAACACGGACCGGAAACCCCTATGTAAACACCTTCCTGCACGTGCAACTTGTGTTCCTTTGCCGCTTTGAAGGCGGTTTTCCGCATGGCGCGGGAGTACGCCTCGCTCATGTCCAAGAAACGCGGACCCAGCTTGTCTTCATTTTTCCCCAGTAACGGATTGTCACCAAACAAGTTGATATGATCGTTGATGATCATCACATCGCCTACTTTGAAGGTCGGGTTCATGCCACCCGCCGCATTAGAGAGGATCAGCTTCTCAATCCCAATCTCCTTCAGTACTTGAATCGGTAAAACCACCTCTTTCATATCATAACCTTCATAGTAGTGGAACCGCCCGTTGAGAACCACGATGTCCACACCGTTCAATTTGCCGAAAATGAACGTGCTGGCATGGCCTTGCACCGTGGAAACCGGATAATCAGGAATATCCTTATATGGAATTTCGACATATTTTTCCACAATCTGCCCCAGATTTCCCAAACCGGAACCCAATACGATAGCGATTTTCGGATTACCTTGTTTATTATCATTCAAGAACTGAGCTATTTTCTGTACTCTCTCTAACATGGTCTTCTATAATTTTAATGAATTTATCTTCCTCATCGAACAGGAATGCCACGGAAATTGGCAAAACGAAAACGGGAAGATGGCTTAACAAACCGGAAGCCGTTTCCGTTTTCAACCGCGCCCAATCTTTTTCCGTAGTAATAACAACTGCCTCTGCTTCGAGTTCACTATAGGCTGTTTTAATTTTTTCAATATCTTGTTTAGTATATGTATGATGATCTTGATAGGACAGATGTTTGATTTTATGAAATTTATCGGTCAGATATTGCTTCATGGGATCGGGCTTTGCAATCCCCGTGATCAATAGCACCGGCAAAGATGGAGAAAGTATTACCGCCTCTGCCGTACTGTTTTTCGGAATTATATTATTATATATGTAATATGAAAATAATACTATCTGACTCCCTGTCAACCGCAATTTTTCCCGAATACACGCAGCTTGTTGTTGGGAAAAATCAACGGGGGATTTGGTAACGATGACGAGGTCTGCATGGCGGGCGGCGGAAGCGAACTCTCGTAGGTTTCCCGCCGGGAAAGGAAGGTCGTTGTAATAAGGATCATTGTATTCCGTGAGCAAAATGTTCAGTCCGGCTTGAATCGCCACGTGCTGGTAAGCATCATCAAGGATGATGGCCTGCGGCGGATTCGGCAACTGCTCTAACGCCCGCAAAGCGACCACTCGTTTTTCGGAAACGACCACCTGTAAACCGGAAAACTTCTCCATGATCTGCAACGGCTCATCACCAATATTTTCCGCCGTTAACTGATTATTCAATAAATCATTAGCTAAGATATAACCCCGGGTTTTCCGCCCATATCCGCGACTTACGAGCGCAATTTGTCCCGTGTGATTCAGCAATCGTATAATATATTCGGTGTGAGGTGTTTTCCCCGTGCCACCCACCCGCAAGTTGCCCACAACAAAGGTGGGAATGAATGAGCGATAACGCCGGCACACACCCATATTGTACAATCCTCTTCGAAAAGCGGCGGCACAACCGTAAAGCCAGGCAAATGGAAATAAAAGACACCGCCACCTCATCGCTTCGCATTTTCATCTTTTCCATGATCCCACTGCTCGTAACGTTGAATGATTTTCGTAACCAATTGATGACGAACTACATCAGAATTATCCAAATAGACGAAATCAATGCCATTCACATTTTTCAAGATCCGGGTGGCTTGCACGAGGCCGGAATTTTGATGACGGGGTAAGTCGATTTGGGTTATATCTCCCGTAATGAAGAATTTGGCATTTTTTCCCATTCGGGTCAAGAACATTTTTAATTGGCTTTCAGTAGCGTTTTGTGCTTCATCCAGAATAACATACGCATTATCAAGGGTGCGTCCGCGCATGAAGGCGAGCGGTGCGATCTCGATGGTCTTATCTTCCAGATAGCTTAACAGTTTCTGCATAGGCATCATGTCCCACAGCGCATCGTAGAGCGGTTGCAGATAGGGATCGAGTTTGTCGCGGAGGTCGCCGGGCAGGAAGCCCAGATTTTCGCCCGCTTCCACGGCCGGACGAGTCAGAATGATTCTCCGTATCTGTTTGTTTTTCAACGCTCTCACAGCGAGTGCCACGGCTGTGTATGTTTTCCCGGTACCAGCAGGGCCGATGGCGAAAACCATATCGTTCACTGAACTGCTCTCCACCAACTTCTTCTGGTTTGGCGTGATCGCCTTGATTATCCGGCCATCACGTCCATGCAACAAAATATCACCCGGTGTCCCTTCCCGATCCAACCGATAGAACGAATCATCTTCCGCAGAGGTGATGTTCAAGATATTATGCTCGGTGAGCTCCCCAAACCGCTCATAATGAAGCACCAACAGATTAAGCCGGTCAATAAATGTGTCAATTTCGGCCTCTTCGCCGGCAATTTTGAGTTCGTTGCCCCGCGCCGTGATTTTTAATTTGGGGAAAATATGGGATAAAAATTCCACATTCTTATTGTTGATTCCGTATAATCCCGGTGCGATGCCGGAGTCGATCATGAAGGTTTTTTCCATACAAAGTTCAGTAAATCAATAATTCAATGAATCGTGTTGAGTTAGTTAACAACCATATAATCCAACGGGTTCACCTGAATGCCATTATACCATAATTCAAAATAGAGATTGACATCATCGGTTTGTCCGCTGTTGCCCATTTTTGCAATCGGTTCGCCGGCTTTCACTTTTTGGGAAACCGTTTTCAACAGCTGCTCACAATGTTTGTAGATCGATAACAAGTTATTGTTATGCTGTATGATAACCGTATTTCCTCCTTTCGGATCATAGCCTGCAAAGATGATCACGCCATCCAACGTAGCAGAAATCAGCGTACCCGCAAGATTTTTAATGACAATCCCCATTTGCCCACTGGTCGGATCAAACCGCTCGGCAATGATGCCGTGGGTGGGCGGTAACAGGAGTAATGAACTCGTCCCGTTCCGTTTGCTCAACGGAATAGAAACCGTCCGCACGCTGTTTTGATGGATGACATCCTCTTGAATCATCTCCGCCTCCTCATAAATCCGCTCTCGTGTCGACAACCGTTTCTGCACTTCCTTATTACTCAACGCCTCCTTGGACTCAATCTTCTCGTTAATGGCCACCACCATCTCTTCCTTTTCCGTGTCACGACCGTGCAAAACATCATAAAAATTGTCAATATACTGTTGATGGATGGTAATCACCTGATCCAACGAATCCATCGTTGCTGACAATTGCCTAAATTCATGGTAATCTTTGGGTTGCGTGTAACCAGGAAGATACACTTTCAAGGGCGTAAAGGCTATCAACAAAATGGTAATCAGCACCAAAATAAAAATCGATGTAGTCAATAACACGAATATATTCTTGGGACTGAGTAAGATAGATATCCTGTTCTGATGAGTATCCGTATTTTGGATCAACAAACGATACTTGTTTTTCCAGTTCCGTCGGATCGCTTTTAGAAAGTATTTTATATTATTGAATATTTTCATGTTATGAAAGAGCCTGATTTACTTCTTGTGATGATTTGAGTATTTCGTCATACTCTTCCGGGGTGATATCGCTGAAAAAATAGTGTACCGGATTCACATACTTTCCACCCTTGATGACCTCATAGTGGAGATGCGATCCCATCGAAAGACCTGTATTACCAACATAACCAATAATTTGCCCTCGTTTCACTTTCTGTCCAACTTTCACCACTTTTTTCGAAAGATGGCCATAGACCGTTTGATAAGAATACCCATGGTTAAGGATCACGGTGATCCCATATCCCGAACCTGCAGCTTCATAAGAAACTACACCATCTGCAGTGGCATAGACCGGCGTTCCTTTCGGCGCGGCGATGTCAATTCCCGTATGGGGCCGCAATGTCTTCAAAATCGGATGATAACGGTTGCCAAACCCGGAGGTAATCCGGTACATGTTCTTCAACGGACGGATCGCCGGAATGGCGGCCAACATCTCCGATTGCGACTGCGCCAGCTCCATCACCGTGTCTAACGACCGCGACTCCTCCGCCAACCGCAATGTCAGCAGGTCACTCTTCCCTCTGATCTCATTCAACAACAAAGCCGCTTCCGTGGAATTCAACTCGTCATACTTCGTTTGCTTGTATAATGAAGAAAACTTCACGGCCCGCGGCATCGGATCGGTCTCGAAAATGGTACGGTACACCTCATCGTCCCGCTCCTCAATATCCAACAACATCGTGTTCATCACATCCAACCGCCGATTCACACTTTTCAACGCTTGTTTCAGTTCATTGTTTTCCCGTTGCAACATTTTTTCTTTCGGAGAATCAAATAGATAGAACGATATCCACAATACCAACACCGAAAAGGACAAGGCCGAGGCGGCAAACCACACTACCTTTTTAAGAATATCCTTAATCGATATCTTTTTCTTCTCAAAAGAGAGTGTTTCCGGATTAAAATGATAAAATTCTTTATCGGACATCGCTATTTTTTACATGATATGCAAATTACGTTTCCCACACCGAACGCATCATACGTTTCGTTGTTGCGTTCGAACAACAACGACAGCGGCACCGCATATTTTTGAGCGATAAATCGCGCACTCTCCCCCTTGCTAATGGTGTGATACTCAGCAGGCGATTTTTTGTTTTTCGCCTCAATGTAAACTACCTCACCAGCAATGGGTTTCAGGTTTTGATCAAAAACATCGTTATATCCCCTGATAGCGGATTCGAGCACATTCAACTCGCGCGCAATGCCTTCGTAGCTATCGCCCAACTTGGCCAACACAAATTTCACTTTGTTATTTTCATACACATTCCGTTTCGCATGAGGATAATAAACAGGGTTGTATTCAAACTCCTTCGCCGTGAAAACCGACAACAACAAGTCAATTTTCTCCTCCGCAATTTTTATTTCCACGGAATCTTTTTTGCACTCTTGCTCTACCGTTGGTTTTGGTTGCTTTTGCATAACGACCTCTATGCCAGATTCAGAATAAACATTATCCGGAACGGTCGCCTTCTTCGTCACCTCCAACTCCCGCATCGCCACAGTGTCGAACCGTGCCAAACCGTGACTTTCAATGATACTGATGAGGGTGTTTGCATAGTCCGGGGTGTTGCTGTATTTTCCCCGTTGCAAGCCTTGTGCCCATCCTTTGTAATCCATTACATTCAACTTGAAAAGTGGCGCAAAACGGTCGTTGCTCCGCAGGGAAATCGAATGATCTGCCCAAGAAACGGCAGGGTAACGGTAACTGAGGTAGCACTTCTTGCTGGTTCCCTCTTTCACGGTAAAACTACTCCCTTGGTGGTCGTCGGGACACATGATAGCGAAGTGGTTGTTGGCATCCATGCAGAGCTTATTGGTTCCTGCTTCGGTAGCGTGGATGGCCTGCGCTAAACGAACGCTCGCCGGGATCAATTCTTCCCGCATCAGCTTGACAGCGTAGTCTTTATACTCTTCAACATAGCGGTGCACTTCTTCCGTTTTGTATTGCGCAAACGCAAAAAGCGGTGCCACAAAAACGATAATAAACAGTATTTTTTTCACAATCTATTTTTTAAGTTTTATTTCTTGTTCCGGATGAATAATCGAATCTATCTTCAAATTATTGTATCTCAATAGCATATCTAATCTTATTCCATACTGTTGCGAAATAAAGCGCAATGTTTCACCGGATTTCACGATATGCACACCGATCGGGTGGGTTTTCACCTTGCGTTCCACGTAGATCACCTCGCCCGGTTGCGGTTCAGTGCCCGCCTCGGCGTTATTATACGACCGCAAGACCGCCGCCGTCAATTGCACATCCTGCCCGATGCTCGCAAATGTTTCCCCCTCTTCCGTAATAACAAAATGCACTCTATTATTCTCATACACAGCACGATCAGAAAACGGATAGCTTACCGGTTTGTACTGCTTCGGATCCGCCTTGAAATAGACCCGTGAACCTGCCTGCACCGCTGTCGGTGTCTCTTTCGCCGGTTTGTCCCCTATAGAAATTTTATCTGTAACCGTTTCCGTAACTTGCGGTTGCAGCTCTACTTCCGCCTCCCTTTCAAAGTAACCTGACTCCAACCGTTCTATATAAGTAGTATCATGTTTGGCTATATCGAACCTTTCGATCAGGCTGATCAACCGGTGGGCGTATTGCGGATTGGTCGCATAACCGGCCGTTTTAAGCCCGTGTGCCCAAGCTTCATAGTCCATAATGTCTAACGTGAACAGCTTTTCGTAGCGGGAACGACTCGTCAAGAAAAGGGAGTGATCGTTGAAGGACTCCTCTACCCTTTCGTATTTCCGGAAACATTCACCCAGCGCATCATCATCCACCAACAGCGTGTCGCCCGTCCACTCTTTGTGGCATTTTATCCCGAAATGATTGTTTCCATAAGTTGCCAAACGACTGGTGCCGCAAGCACTCTCGAAAACTCCTTGTGCTAACGTAATGCTGGCCGGGATTTTATATTCATACATTTTCTGAATCGCCAGATCTTTATACTTTTCGATATACAAATGAATATCCTTCTCCGTGTACTGTGCTACTAAAGTTGAAGTTGTAAATAAAATCAACAGTATCAGTAAAAAATCTCTTTTCATGTTTTCATGTTTTAAAATCCGCTCAATCCGTGTCCCATCAATAAAATGATTCTTCTATCAAACTACTATAAAAATCTTTGATATCCCATCCTCGGTATCGCACCTGCCGCGGGATGATACTCATGGCGGTTTGTCCCGGTATCGTGTTGATTTCTAAAAAATAGGGCACACCTTCAGCGGTGACGATATAGTCGATGCGCACTACTCCGCGGCAACCCAGTCGGGTAAAAATTTTTTCGGAATACGAGAGGATTTGACTTTCCAACAAGAAGTCGATCTCGGCCGGGGTTACCAATTCCAAAAATCCGGGCGTGTATTTGGCTTCGTAGTCGTAATATTCCTTCTTACTCAGAATTTCAGTCACCGCCATCGCTTTCACTTGTCCGTCCAGTTTCACCACACCGCAGGTCATCTCTCGACCAGGGATGAATTTTTCGACCATCACTTGGTCGTCGAATTCAAACGCCAACACCAGTGCATTGACCAGTTCTTGGCGATCACGGACTTTCGTAACCCCCACGCTGGAACCAGAATTACAAGGTTTTACAAAACATGGGTAACCACACATTTCCTCGATCTTTTCGTAATCCATTTTTTCATCATGGTAGAAGTGCAATGACGAAGAAACGGGAAAACCGAACTGTTTCACCGCCATATTGCAGAAAAACTTGTTAAACGTGAGCGCCGAGGTAAACAGATCGCAACCGGTATACGGAATCTTCAACATATCGAAATATCCCTGCAAATGCCCGTTCTCCCCGGGATTGCCGTGAATGGCAATGAAAACGGTGTCGAACGCAACCTTCTTATCGGAAATCTGTAAAGAAAAATCATTTTTATCTATCTGATATACTACATTTTCCGAATCTGTATAGCTCCAAGAATTTCCTTTCAGATGGATCAGATACGGAACATATTTCGTCCGATCCACTACTTCGAAAATATTGGCCGCGGTCTTCAGCGAGATCTCATACTCCCCCGAATCGCCACCCATTAATATGGCTATTATTTTCATAATCATAAACTTATAAATCTTGCAAAAGTAATAAAAAAACAACAGTTAATACTTTATGGAAAGATGAGTTTTGAACAGTAGAATGTTATAATCCCTCCAAATAGTCGTGGACTGGCCCAAGGCAAACGGTGCGCTCGCTTTGAGTTTCGGAAATGGAATGAATCTTCTCCTTCACACACCCCTTTATCCCTTCCCGTTCCACATTCCAAAGGTGCATGGCCCCGCCGTTGCAATGTTTGAAATCTTTACAATTTCTGCAAATGCCCGTTCTGCACCATTGCCGGTTTCGCATCACCTCGAAACGGTTTTCCCACACATCTAACAAATTATCTGTGTGGATGTTGCCTTGCACAAAATTCCGGTCGATATTCGGGCAGGCGGAGATGCCGCCATCGATCAACACCGAACCAATGTTAATACCGGCACGGCAAAAAAAATAGCTGTCACGCACCTTCTTCTCGTAGTCGCCGACGTAGCTTTCACAACTGAAAGTGAGTGCTATGCGGGGGTCGTGTCGGCGCGTGTCGGCGATAAAGTCCATCAGTTGCCGGGTTTGCTCGTTGGTCAACATCATCTCTGGACTTTCGTCCGCCCTGCCAATGGGAGCGATGGTGAAAATGCGCCATTTTTTTATCTTTTTTGAAATCAAGAACTCTTTCAATTCAGAAAGTTCCAACACATTCCGTTGATTTACACACGTGACAACATCGTAATTCAGACGAGGATACGAGATAATCAGTTCCAATGCTTTCACTGCACGGTCGAAACTTTTCGGATTGTTTCTCAGCCAGTTGTGGTTTGTCTCTAAGCCATCCAAACTCACGGTAATGCTACCCATTCCCGCCGAGACTAGTTTAGCATGCATCGCCTCATCATAAGCGTAGCCGTTGGTGACCATGCTCCAGCGGAAACCCTTGTCGCGCAATCGTTTACCACACTCCGCCAAATCTTGCCGCAGCAACGGTTCGCCACCAGTGATCACAACCAAGATGGAATTTTTGGGATAGTGTCTCTTCAGCGGCTGGATAGCGTCGAGAAAATCCTCAAACGGCATATCGGGAACAGTACTGCTGGCCTGGCAATCGGAACCGCAATGCAGGCAGTTTAAATTGCAACGCCACGTACACTCCCAAAACAAATAGTTGAGAATATGTAACTTAGTTTCGTTTTTACGAAAAATGCGATGGAGGAATATGGAAATGATTCGTTTTATGACCTTTTTCACTGCTTTTCTTCCAACTCCATAAAGATTTTCGCCTCATCTTGGCTAACGGGGTTGATGATGATCATCGTGTCAACGAAAAAGCCGTTTTCAACGCCGTCAGTGTCTAAAAAATTGATTCTCACGCTGTCGGGAGTATAATGCACACTGTCTTTATAATAATCAAAAGGTTTAATGCTGGCGTAAAAATCAAAATTGCCGTCCTCATCGGTAATTCCATAATTAATGCCTTCATTGACCGTAACAGTTATTCCTTTTACCGGCAAATTGGTACTTTTCGAAGTCACCATGCCTGTCAATTTCACATCAAAAGACTCATCAGGACCTGTTCCATAACACGCCTGAAATACAAAAGCCACGGCAGTCAAACTGACACAGCCAAAAAGAGTACGAAGCCATTTTCTTGTTTTTAATTCGATTTTTTTCATAGTGTTTGGATCTTTAACGATGCGCAAAGGTACATAATTATCTTTTGCCTTTTTTTCCTGTTTATATCATCCGATATACTTTTCCGGGTCGGCACTCCAATACCCCTTTCAGTTCGAGTCCCAGCAATATTCCGGCTATTTTGCTGGGAGTGAGGTTGCTTACAGTACCGTTGATAATATCAATGGGACACTCGCCATGGTATTCGATGAGAGTGGTAAGCGTTTTCTCTTCTTCCGTAAGGTCAAGGAACAACGCGCGTTGCACCGTTTTGGGTTTTTCATCGCACCAGCGCATCATCTCCATGAGTTCCTTGCCGGAAGTGATGATGCCAGCGATGTTTCGCCGGATCAGTTCGTGGCAACCCGCTGACGAGCCCTGAAACACTGAACCAGGTACGGCGAAAATGTCGCGGTTGTAAGAGTGGGCGATGTATGCGGTGATAATGCTACCACCCTTGAGCGCGCTTTCGGCTACGATCACCACATCGGCCAAGGCGGCGATGATCCGGTTACGCTTAGGGAAGTTGCCCCGGTCGGGGATAGTTCTGTAGGGAAACTCCGAAATCAGCGACCCACCTTGCTCCACCATGTCACGGGCCAGTTTGTGGTTAGAGTCAGGATAGATTCGACCTAAGCCGGAACCCAGCACGGCAATGGTGTGAAGGTTGTAGGCCAACGCCCCTTCGTGAGCCATGGTGTCGATCCCCTCTGCCAACCCACTGACAATGGATAAGTTACATGCAGCCAATTCGGAAATGATCTTTTTCACAACCTCTTTCCCATAAATTGAAGCATTACGCGTGCCCACAATAGCCACGCTTTTTTGTCGGTTAAAATGGCCATTCCCCTTATAATAAAACATATACGGTGTATCGTTGCAATTTTGAAAACGATGGGGATAATTCTCATCCGCCACGAAACAGATATTCACGTGGTTGGCCGACATCCATGCGAGTTCATCCTCGATTTTCCTCCGGATTTCGTCCGTGATGACCGGCCGGGACAACGCCCGGTTAATCTTTTTAATGAAATGTTTGTGCAAAGCGACATCGTGAAAAACAGCGTGCGCGCTGCCAGTCTCTTCAATGATTTTTTTGATGATGACATTGCCATAATTGGGCAGGTACTGTAGTGCCAAGCGGCAGAGAGTTTCGTTGAGCATCGGAGTGATTTTAGAGGAGCAAAGGTAGCGAAAAACTTCGTACCTTTGCCGTTTTTGAAGAGCATAATCATGGATTTAGTCATCGACATCGGCAACACCTTGTGCAAGATCGGGATTTTCGATCCGGATGGCACGTTGTTTTTTTTTGATAAACAAGAAGATATTTTATTAAAAACAATTGAATCGCTTTGCGAAACATATTCCGTCAAACGGTCCATGGTCTCTTCGGTGCGGGCAATAATGCCTGATTGGACGGCATTTCTCGCAAGTCACACGCTGGCGGTTTCGTTCTCCCATACTTTGCGCTTACCGATCACGTTGAATTACACCTCCCCCCATACGCTGGGACTGGATCGTATCGCCAACGCCGTGGCCGCCGCCTGTTATTTTCCGGATGAGGATGTATTGTCTATCCAAGCGGGCACTTGTGTCGTTTATGATTTCACTGACCGTCACGGCGCTTACCACGGCGGTGCGATTTCACCGGGCTTGGAGATGCGCTTCAACGCCCTGAAACAATACACCGGAAAATTACCGTTAGTGAGTAAAAATGAAATTGATTATTATGTAGGCAACGATACACAACAATCTATCAAAAGCGGCGTTATCAATGGGCTTGTTTTTGAGATACAAGGATTTATGAATCAATACCAAAAAAATTATCCTCTCCTCAAAACGGTACTGACGGGCGGCGATGCGGAGTACTTGCAAAAGTCGGTGAAAAATGTGATATTTGCCGACTCTAATTTTATCCTGAAAGGGTTACATGAAATACTAAAAATAAATGCTGAAAAAATTTAATATCCTGGTCGTTACGTTAATCATCCTGATGGGAATCCACATCATCGGAAACGCACAAACGGGGATCAGTTCACCTTACTCGGGTTTTGGGATTGGTATTTTGAGTAACACCACCAACGCATCGCTCAGTGCTATGGGTGGAACTTCCTATGCCATCCAAAGCAACCGTTTTGTAAACTATAAAAATCCGGCGTCTTACATCGCATTCGATTCGCTCTCTTTTATCGCTGATGTTGCGTTTTCAACATCTTCTATCTCTTTGAAAAACACGGATATGAATCAAAAAAACACGCTGGCTCGGTTCAATTATCTAACCATTGGATTTTCAGTGGCGAAGTTCTGGCGCACCAGTCTCGGTGTGTTGCCGTTCAGCGATGTAGGTTACAAAATCAATGATACGGGCCACGAAGGCTATAGCTACCGCTACGAAGGCGATGGCGGACTGAACCAAGTGTACTGGGGAAACGCTTTCCGACTGACGAGAAATCTCTCTATCGGGCTGAATCTATCCTACTTGTGGGGCACGCTCCACGATACCCGCTATGCCGAATATAACGAGAATTATTTTTTTAACACGAGAATAGATCAACGCGACAAAGTGGACGGTTTGTACCTCTCCGCAGGTCTTCAATATTTCCTCCCGCTCAAGGAAAATCACAAGCTGGGTTTCGGATTGGTATATGAAAATTCCGCCTATATCGGAGTGAAGCAAGACTTGATGATCGGAAACTACACGGGAGAATACGATGCTTCCTATACCTTGGACACCATTGTCAGTACGGCAGCTGTGAAAGGGACGATGAAGTTGCCACAATCCATCGGAGCCGGTCTATCTTATTCATTCAAAAATGTTTGGCTTATCGGAGCGGATGTGACGTGGCAAAATTGGAAGAAATTTGAAAGCATGGGGAAAAGCGACTCCCTCTCCAACAATTGGATAACCTCTATCGGTTTGCAATACTGCGCAGATCCCGCATCGCCCAAGTTTTTCAAGAAGTTGAGATACCGCGCCGGATTCAAGCACTCCACCGGTTATCTAACCCTCAACGAGAAAGTGTTATCAGAGTATAATATCTCCTTGGGAATCGGGATTCCGCTCCAAACGTTCAACACCAACTCCACTATCAACATCGTTTTTGAATACGGGCGGATGGGAACCACTTCCTACGATCTGATTTTGCAGGATTATCTCAAAATATCCTTCAATTTCATCTTACAAGAAAAGTGGTACCAACGGACTCGTTTGGAATAATAAAAGTTGGATTTTAAAGTTAATTATCCAGAAAAATAAGTATTAATGTAGTTATGGTTAAAAACATGAAGAAAGTAAGTCTATTAATTTCAGTTTTATTAATTAGCATTACCGCCCTGCAGGCACAAAAAACAGTCACTTTCAAATATGGGGCAAATCCGGAGGATTCCATCAAATGTATTGAGAATCTCAACGGATTCAGAACCTATTACACGCAAAAAGATTACCAGAAAGCGTACGAATATTGGCAAGATTTGGTGAACGCTTGTCCCCGTTCTTGGTCCGCACTGTTTAGCTATTCGCAAAATATGTTCGATAATTTGATCAAAGACGAAGAAGATTCTGTAAGAAAAGAGAGACTGATCGACTCGTTGCTCTGGTCTTACCAAGTGCGACACATCCATTTTCCTGAAAATTTCTCGGAAGGTAGCGGCTTTGGATTCCAAGGCTACAATTTGATGCGCTATCGCCGGAGAACCGATTATGCCAAAGCATACGACTTGTTCGTCAAATCCATCGATATGGAAAAGGAAAAATCACAACCCACGATTTTGGATTATTATATGCGGACAGCGGAAATCATGTTGAAGATGAACAAGGATACCACCTACATCATTGAGGCTTATGAACGCGCCAGCGAACCCATTGATTTGGCAATCGAAAACGCTTACAAACAATACGAAAAACAGTTGGCAGAGTTAGCGGTGTTGGATTCGTTGCGGGAAGCGAACCGGATTTCGGCTGTCGATTACGAAAAAAAATTCAAATTGGCCAGCGAAGACACCGCACGTCAAATGAAATTGGTTGACAACTATCAAAAAACGATGACCAATATTGAGCTTATTTTCATGCCGTATGCACCGTGTTCAGTATTGGAAAAAGTTTACGCTGTTAAATTAGCTGAAAACAAGAGCAATATAACTGTAGTGGGCAAGATTGTCAGAACGATGAGTAAGGCTGGCTGCGTGGATTCTCCCGTTTTCATGGAGGGATTGTCGCTTTATCATGAGCAAAATCCGGCGGCGTTCAGTGCGTTCCTGCTGGGAAACTCCTCATTGAAAGCCAAAGAATACGACAAGGCGATCGGCTATTATCAACAAGCAATTAGCCTGTATGAAACTAACGAGAGCAAGGTGATGGCCTATTTTTTAATGGCCTCTTGCTATCAATTGAAAAATGAATATTCTAGAGCAAGAAGCGCCGCTCAGGAAGCGTTGCGAATCAATCCCAATTTCGGTCGGGCGTACATTTTGATCGGTCAGTTGTATGCTTATTCTGCTTCACAATGCAATACGGACGGTGCGCTTCCTTACGCTACCAGCTGGGCGGCAGCCGACAAGTTCCATAGAGCGATGGCCGTGGATTCTTCTGTGGCCAGCGACGCAAGAGCCGCTCTGGCAGGATTGACCTACCCATCGGAAGGTGATAAGAATATGCGCGCGTTGAAAGCCGGCGATTCTTACCGCGTGGGCTGCTGGATACAAGAAAACACAACCGTCCGCTAATACACTATAATTTATATGGTATGAAAAAATACAAAAACACCATAGCGACTTGTCTCGTTATGGTGTTTTTTATGGCTTGCAATGATGATTTTTCCGTCATTTCCCCTAAAGAATATGACGGAAAATTTCCGGAAGAATCGGCCAAGGACATTGAGATTTTTTTCAGTGATTCCGGCCGGCTCAGTTTCCACATCACCGCTTCGCTCCTCAACAAATATGAAAACGGCGAGGAGTCTTATTTTGATTGTCCTGAGGGTGTGATTATCGTTTCGTATGACGATTACGG
>JAITVP010000086.1 GCA_031285725.1 Bacteroidales bacterium | reverse complement strand
ACTTGATGTTGATCGATTTACGTACAAAATTTCCAGATTTGACCGGAAAAGTGGCAGAAAACACGTTGGTGAAAGCCGACATCACTATCAACAAAAACATGGTGCCTTTCGACAACCGCACGCCCTTCACCACCTCTGGCATTCGCGTGGGAACCCCGGCGGTGACTACCCGTGGTCTCAAAGAAGTGGACATGGCGGTAATTGTTGACCTTATCGACGAGGTGTTGAGCAATGTAGAGGACGAAAATGTCATCGTCAGCGTTCGCAAAAGGGTAAATGAATTAATGGAAAGCAGACCGTTATTTGCTTGGTAATGTCCCCAGACCTCACCACTTTAAAACAACGATACGGTATCATCGGACACTCTACGGCGTTGGATTATGCTATCAACATCGCCGTGCAGGTGGCACCGACTGATCTTTCCGTATTGATATTGGGTGAGAGTGGGGTAGGGAAAGAGAGTTTCCCGAAAATTATTCATGATCAAAGTGCTTGTAAACATGGCCCTTACATTGCGGTTAACTGCGGGGCGATTCCGGAAGGGACAATTGATTCCGAACTTTTCGGACACGAGAAAGGGTCTTTCACCGGGGCGACTGACAGCAGGAAAGGATATTTTGAAGTGGCCAACGGTGGCACCATCTTCTTGGATGAGGTCGCCGATTTGCCGTTAGCCACGCAAGTCCGCCTGCTACGCGTGTTGGAGACCGGTGATTTCATGAAAGTGGGATCCTCAAAAGTGGAGAAGACGAAAGTACGGGTGGTGGCAGCCACAAACGTGAATATTGGGGATCGCATTTCGAAAGGGAAATTCAGGGAAGATCTTTACTATCGATTGAATACGGTGCCCATTCACGTGCCCCCGTTATGCGATCGGCAAGACGATGTGGTGTTGCTGTTTACGAAATTCTCCTACGATTTTGCGATGAAATATCGATTCCCACAGCTGGAGCTAACTCTCGATGCCATTGATACCTTAAAGAATTACCGTTGGCCGGGCAATATTCGCCAACTCAAAAATGTGACCGAGCAGATGTCACTGATTGAACAAAATCGACTGATTGACGCTTTCACATTGCAGAAGTACATATCGACGAATACGGTATCGAGCGTGCCGGCATTAATAAATACGGCCACAGCCGAAACAGACAAGAATGACAACTTTGAAAGAGAGTTGATTTTCAAGTTTTTGGCAGATATGAAAAGGGAAGTGACGGAACTGAAAGGGTTGGTGAACAATATAACGACCCAGTATCCTCCTGTCCATAATGTGGATGGCACAACCACTATTGATTTGGGTGAACACCGGGAACATACGCAGCAAAAAGCGTTGAATTATTCGAAAAATTCTAAAGATCAAGTGGTGGATTACGATGAGCCGTTTGAAGAACCGATCATCCTTGAAGAGAATTTCTCGTTGATCGAAAGTGAGAAAGAGATGATTCGGCGCGCATTGGAGAAACATGGCAACAAACGGAAATTGGCGGCTGACGAGTTGGGGATTTCGGAGAGAACATTGTATAGGAGGATAAAGGATTTAGGATTATAATGTTGAATAATGGCAACATGGATTTGACAGATTAAAAACGGATAATAGCATGAAAAGAAGAGGGATTTTTTCGTTGAGCCTTTCTTTTGTGATCATCCTTTTCGCAGGGTGTATACCGAGTGTTTCGTTGACGGGCGGCACGGTGGATCCCACGGCCAAGACGGTGTTCGTGGGGACGTTTGTGAACAACTCTTCGTTGGTGAATCCTTCCTTAAGTCAGGATTTCACGAATACGTTGAAGTCCAAGATTCAAAGCCAGACACCATTGGAAATTGTGAACAGTGGAGGCGATTACCGGTTTGAAGGGGAAATCACCAACTATACCATCAACCCGACAGCAATTCAAGGGAACGAAACCGCAGCGATGAACCGACTAACAATCACGGTTAGAGTGTCTTTCGAGAATCGTTTTGATGAAAGTCTGAATTTTCAACAAACTTTTTCCCGTTATGCGGATTATCTGAGCATGATCAGTTTGTCGTCCGTGGAATCCTCGTTGGTAGAGGAGATCAACGAGGCGTTGACAGAGGATATTTTCAATAAAGCATTTGTAAATTGGTGATATGATCATAGATAAACAAATTTTCTTGCGTTGCCTCACCACCTTGCCGATTCATCAGGAGGAACTGTTGGGTGATTTCTTGAAAATACAGGAAGTATACCCCGCTTCCGTCCCCATCAACATGATTTTGATGGAGTTATTGAAAAATAACGACACCGAAGAGTTAGGGAGGCGGAAGAATCAGTTGCTGCTCACGTTGCCCGACCGACAAGCCTTTTACGCATACCAATTTGAAACCGGTAATATCGTTCCGGTTGTTTTGCGGGAAGAGGTGATTGATCATCTCATTGAACAATTTTCGAACGATCCTCCGAAAATCAAATTTGATCCCAACCGCCATGATGCGATTGCCAACTATGGGAAATTGAGTTTGGACGAGGATCCTGATCTCATAAGTGAAACATTGGCAATGATTTACGCTGAACAAGGTTTCCCCGGTAAAGCGATAAAAATGTACAAAAAATTGAGCTTGCTTTTTCCGGGAAAAAGTTGTTACTTTGCAATCCAAATTGAAAATATAAAAAAATCAAAAGATACTAATTCTAAAGAATAAAAAACATGGCAGCACTTATCATAATCTTACTCATTGCCGCTTGCATCATCCTCTCTTTGTTTGTATTGATTCAAAACTCCAAAGGCGGAGGATTAGCGTCCAATTTCGCATCATCCAACCAAATCATGGGCGTTCGGAAAACGACCGAAACATTGGAAAAAGGGACTTGGGGTGTGGCGGCGTTTATCATGTTGCTTTGCCTCGTTTTCGCTTTCATGACACACAGCGAATTTAAACAAAACAGTGAGAGAACCCAAACTGAACAAACGGCGGAATAAAGATATTCTTTCCACATCATACAAAAAGAGGATTCGTCCTCTTTTTTTTGTGGCTAAAACGAACTATGAATTCGAAAAACAATCTCTGCTATCTCTGGCTGCTTTTGGCGGCGGTTTTCTGGGGCGGCTCGTTCGTCTTCACCAAGTATTTGTTAGCCAGCCTCGATCCGGTATCCATCATCTTTATCCGGCTAATCATTTCGTCTCTTTTTCTTTGGCTCATCAGTTTGCTGTTTTTGCGCAAACGGTTGAAAATTGATCAAAAAGATTGGAAATTTGTTTTTCTTTTCAGTTTTTTCGAACCTTTTCTCTATTTTATTTTCGAGACCTATAGTTTGATATACACTTCTGCTTCTATCGTCTCCATCATCATTGCCACGATTCCGTTGTTCACGGCGTTGTTGTCCAAATATTACTTCACAGAAAATTTCAGCAACCTGAACCTGGCCGGAGTGCTCATCTCCGTCACGGGGATCGGAATCATGTTGCTACCCGGCTTCATGGATACTCCTGATGGACTTTGGGGTGTGGCATTGGCTCTCTTGGCGGTATTCTCCGCCGTGGGTTATGGATTTTACGTAAAGAAATTATCGAAAAACTACCATCCTGTGGTGATCGTCACTTACCAAAACAGCATCGGAGCAATCTTCTTTCTCCCACTTTTCCTCATCTTGGGTCACTTCAACGATACTTCGATCTGGATTGCCATGACCGATCCGGCGAACCTTGCCAATTTGTTAATCTTGGCTATTTTCTGTTCTTCTTTGGCGTTTATTTTCTTCTTGCGAGGCATTCAAGTATTGGGTTTAGGCCGAGCGAATGTCTTCTCCAACCTTATTCCGGTGGCCACAGCTGTCATCTCCTTTTTCCTCCTTGGTGAAGAGTTCCCATTATACAAAATCATTGGCATGGCCGTGGTGATTGTGGGGATTTTCTTAGTACAGAAGAAGACAATAACAGTTAATAGTTAGAATGGGGTATTAGTTAATTGATTTATTGGCCGACCGATTTTAACTGTCGACCTAACTGTTCACTGCTTCCCTCCTCCGCTTGAATCTCCACCGCCTCCCACTCGGTTCAGTTCATCGCTGTCACTACGGAGTCGCCGGGATTGGATGTCCTGCTTGCCGAACTGATAAGAGCAGGAGAGCCACATGGAACGGGATTCCCACAGCCATTCGCCGGTGGTTTTCATGCCGTTAGGGTAGGTGTAATTTTCCCGCCAGTAGCCGTTGTCGAAAATGTCATTGAGACTTAGCCGGATGCTCAGTTTTTTCTTGAAAAACAGTGCCCTCGCTCCAGCATTGATAGTGACACGGCCTCCGTTGTGACCAAAAATATCTTCCGATGGTGGCGATCCATAACCGCTCAATTCCAAGAAATAGTTTTTGGCAATAGTGAACGATTGGTTGAAATAAAACCAACCGCTGTACGTGTTTTTGATCACTGGTTTTTCAATGTAATCATATTGCGATTGTCCCACATCAAAGCCGACGTTGTACTGCATACTCCACCATTTCCATGGGGAAATCCGGACGGAAGTGCCAACATCTAACAGATGAATCTTCCCGATATTCTCCGGTAGGGAGATCATCACGCCGCTCTCGGAATCCAAAAAGGACATGTTGGTGTAATCATCTTTTGTATAGCTGTAGCCTATCCAAAAATAGATCTTGTACTTCCATGACCAGTTCAGCTCCACGTTATGCGTGTAGTCTGGTTTCAAATATGGATTTCCGGTGTACCAGTAATTCGGATCAAGCGTGTTCACAAAAGGATTCAAATTGTGGTATTCTGGGCGATAAATGGAATAACGGTAACTCAACTCTAACTGATGATTCTTCGGTAATTCGTAGGAGAGCGAAAGGTTCGGGAAGATGTTGAAATATTGGTTGGTGTCTGATTGGCCGGTCGCTTTTTGCATGCCTTTTGTTCGGGTATGTTCTCCCCGCAATCCAAGCTGAACTTCCATCGAAAAAGGTGTCGTGTAAGAAAAAATCGCATAAGCGGCATTGATATTCTCTTGATACACAAAGTGATTGTTCATCTTCTGCAACTGTTCACCATCACGGAAAGCCTTGTTGAAATTCTCGTTTTTGACGAACGATGACTTCACCCCCGCCTCCACATTCATGTCGTCATTAATTTCATATTCATAATCCACTTTCGTAGTGAAGATGTTCGTTCGGCTTGGATCCGAATAGTTTGACACCCCCTCTTTCCTATATAATTCTTGAAAATTGTATTTATGATACTCTATGTTTGAATGACTTTCAGAATGACGATTATTATGGGAATAGATCATGTCCACGTGCAGATTGTGAGTGCCGGCAGTATCGAATGAATGTTTGTAATTTAGGTTTATAGTATGGTTTCCCGCATTGTTCTTGCTTTGGTTGATGCTTTGATACGAAGAATCGACCATACTATTTGTATATAGACGGGTGAAAGAATTACCGTTACCACTGGAACTGTTCACATTCCCGCGATACAGCAAGCTGACCACGTTTTTCTTGTTGATGAAATAGTCGCTGGAGAACGAGAAATTGTGTCCAGTCCAGGTGTAGCGGCTTCCCCATTTTTCATCATCCAGTTCGTTGGTTCCCATTTTAATGGAATCGCCATTTCGCAGATATTCCGTGGTGTTCGTGGAACTGTTCGAGCTTTTCTGGTTATAGAGCGAATAATTGCCCGAAAAGACGAATTTTCCAAAACGGGCGGTGAGGTTGAACCCGGCTTGTTCCCGGAAATTCTTCGCATAGCCCAGTCCGGCAAATACGGAGCCATTGATCCCCAACTTCTTTTCTTTCTTCGTAATAATATTAATAACACCGGCGGTACCCTGCGCATCGTACCGCGCAGACGGCTTTTTCATCACTTCGATGCGTTCCACAGTGTTAGCGAGCATACTCCGCAAATATCCTTTCAGGTCATCTCCCGAGAGGTAGGTTGATTTGTCATCGATCAGGATTACCACGCCTGATTTCCCCTCGATGGTGATGTCATCGTTCTGATCCACAATCACGCCCGGCATTTTCTTGAGCAGTTCGATCACATTGTCGCCGCCCGCCGTCGGGTTGGCCTCCACGTTCATGGCGATCGTTCCATGTTTCATCTCAAACAGTGGTTTCTGCGCCGTGATCACTGCGGCTTCCAGCAGATTGGAGCCGTTGAACCGTAACGTATCCAGGTTCGCTGTTGGGTTACTATTGCTCACAGTGACCGTCTTGTCATACCACTGTACAACGCCAAAGTATTGAAATTGCAATAGATAGCTTCCATTTGGCACCTGCGATATCGAGAATTTCCCCTCCTCGTCAGTCATCTCGCCTGTCACCACGGTACTGTCTGTGGGTAGGTGCAATGTCACTCCGGCGTAACTCACCGGCTTGTCATTTGTCACATTGATAATGATCCCCTCCACACGGCCTCGCTGAGCGTGAAGAAAAAAAGGAAGAAAAAAGGAAAGAAGGAAGAGTTTTTTCATTAATAATCAATGATTAGCGATTAATATATTGTCCTATTATTTCTTTGTTTACAATTCGGCTACAAAATTAAAATTTTATCTTGAGTCTAAATTATAAAATACAAATATTTGTTTGGAATAGATTGACGATCGGTAAAATATGGAATCCGAAGGATTCCACTATGTGTAGCAAAAGAGGATATCGTTTTTAACACGTGAACCCCCTCCCCTCTCACTTCTTTTCTCCTTTTCCCCTCCTGATATATGATTTCTACCGATTGTGGCGGTGGAAACAGGGCATTGCCCTGTTCTTATTATGCTGTCTTGAAAATATCGAATTTTTCATGTAAATTTGCATCTGAAAAAATCATTAAGGAAGCAAAATAATATGAAAAAAACAACTACCTATATTATTTTAGGCATCGTGGCAGTTTTATTGGTCGTCTTAGCTACTTCTATGGCTTGTGCAAATGGGAATAATTGCGAATCAGTTTTCCATGAAACAGAAGACCATACCAAACACATCGTGATGGGTGCGGAACGGACGAATGCTTATCTTTCGCTACTGCAAGACAAGAGGGTGGGGGTCTGCGGCAACCTCACCTCCCGGATGGGTACTACCCATTTGGTGGACACGCTGTTGGAGATGAAGGTCAATGTGGTTAAGATTTTCTGTCCCGAGCACGGTTTCCGCGGAGAGGCTGAGGCCGGTGCGCACATTGCTTCTTCTAAAGATGAAAAAACAGGACTGCCGATTGTTTCCCTTTATGGGAATAATAGAAAACCGAAACCCGAACAGGTGAGCGATCTCGATATTATAATTTTCGATATTCAAGACGTGGGATGCCGGTTCTACACTTACATTTCCACGTTGCACTATGTGATGGAGAGTGCGGCGGAGAACGGCGTGGCAGTGATCGTGTTCGACCGCCCCAATCCGAACGGCTATTTTGTGGATGGGCCGGTGTTGGATATGAAGTACAAATCCTTCGTGGGGATGCACCCGATTCCCGTGGTACACGGTATGACCATTGGCGAGTATGCGAGGATGATCAACGGCGAGGGATGGTTGCTTAATAAAGCCTCATGCAAGTTAACGATCATTGAGATGGAGAATTACACACACGATAGCCGCTACTCCTTACCTTATCCACCCTCGCCGAACTTGCAAACCGACGAGGCGATCTACCTTTATCCGTCGCTGTGTCTTTTCGAGGGGACGCCGGTGAGCATTGGGCGCGGCACGACCAAACCGTTCCAGATTTTCGGACATCCGCTTTTGACGGTTGGAGATTACTATTTTACTCCCGAACCGATCAAGGGTGTGTCGGAAAGTCCACCGCAGAAAGGGAAAAATTGCCGGGGTTTTGACCTCACATCCCAAACTGCTACCCAACTGAACGGAAGTAACTATTTTTCAATCAATTATGTGATTGCGGCGTACAAAAATTTTCCAAAAACAGAGACTTTCTTCACCAATAAGGAGTTTTTCGATAAATTAGTAGGTCAGGGTATGTTGCGGCAACAGATCATCGATGGTGTTTCGGAAGAAGATATCCGAGCTTCTTGGCAACCCGAATTGAACCAGTTCAAACAAATCCGCCAAAAATATTTACTTTATCCCGATTTCAAATAAATGTTAGACAAGATTTTAGATTTAGATACTTCGATTTTCCTTTTTTTCAATGGTTTACACGCCAATTGGCTGGATCCCATCATCTATTTTCTATCCAACACATTTGTATGGTTACCACTCTATCTGTTCGTCATTTTTTTGATTATTCGAAAATGGAAAAATAAATCGGTCCTGATCTTGATCTTCTTAGCCCTCACGGTGATAGCTAACGACCAGACGTGCAACTATTTGAAACGGACAATCGGGCGGATACGTCCCAGCCACAGTGTGGAAATGGCCGAAATAGTGCATTTGGTGAAAAAACCGGATGGAAAGCTCTACAAGGGTGGGAAGTTCAGTTTCCCCTCGGGACATGCCTCGAACTCCATCATCTTGGTTTTTTATTTCGCCTACTTTGTCAACCCTCGTCGTAAATGGGCGATCGCCCTCATGGTCGTATGGTCGTTATTGATGGCCTATACCCGTCTCTACCTCGGTGT
>JAITVP010000055.1 GCA_031285725.1 Bacteroidales bacterium | reverse complement strand
CAGTTAATAATCAATAGATTTGTAAAAGAGAATGAAAAAACAGTGAATCCTTGAAGTTCAAAAAGCAGTCCACAAAAATTACTTTTGGAGGATTGAGGGTTTTTAGAGGTTCCCATAATTTTCTTTTTTCTTCCGATATTCTTTTTTTTAGATTATTATACGATATGGCTAAATTATCCTTTGTTATTGTATCGTAAAATTCAATGGCAGCATTTATATCTTTAGCAGCATTTGTATCTTTTTTTCCAACAGGAATACAACAAGATAATATCTCAGAACTTTTATCATATTGCAATAAAAGACTCTTGTCATACAAGGCTGTTTCCTGTTTAAAAAAAGCGTCAACTTTTTTGTGAAGCCGATGTTTATCCATCTCTGGAGATATAAAATAGGTAACAAAATTTTTTTGTTTACCATCTATTGTATTTAAGTAGAAGTATTCATCAAGACATTGTTCTATCAGATGCAAATACTTTCTATCGTATTCGGATAACAAAACATAACGTTTACTTGCAAAAGATGCAACTCGTGATAAAAAATAAGAATGTAATTGTTTTTTTTCTTGATCTGGAATCGGATAATGAAGTATTTCGTTGTTAAAAAATGATTTTTCCTGATGTTCGCTAACATAAATGATATTATCTTTCTTTGAAAGTAATTTTAACCAAGAATAAGGAGAGTACGATCCTCCTAATATAATCTCTTCTTTTGCCTCCGTTAAGAAATCTTGCGCCATCAATGCATAGTCAATGGGAGGAATTTTGAATGAAAACGTTTCAAATGCATGCGTTAACATTTGCGACATAAACTTTGAAAGTAACCATTTATGCCGCTGACTCGGGTTGTTAAGAATTTGAATTCTCTCTTCTAATACCCCGTTTTCTGTATGAAAAGCAGTCATGCGAGGACATTTTTCTATCGGATCCGTTAATTTTTTTGTAATGTCCTCTCTTAATAGGTCTAATTGTTTATAGATAAGTACTTACAAGCAATTAAAATATCACCAATTGTATGTGTACAAAATGATCTCATCGTATGAATATGAAATGAAGATTTTTAATGCGTTTGCCCTGGAGTTTTTCGTGTTCCTCTCTCTTTTTTCATTACTTTTGCGAAAAATTCTACCCCGTGAAACAACCCCTAGCTGAAATACTAAGACCGCAAGCACTGGACGAATATGTCGGGCAGGCACATCTGATGGGCGAGGGTGCTATTTTGCGGAAAGCCATCGAAAACGATACCCTTCACTCCATGATTTTCTGGGGGCCGCCCGGAGTGGGCAAAACCACCCTCGCTCTTCTCATGGCAAAACTGACCGGTGCGGATTTTTATATGCTGAGCGCTATCAGTTCCGGCGTGAAAGATATTCGGGATGTGTTTGAAAAAGCGGGAAAATCACCCAATAAAGTGTTGCTTTTCATCGATGAAATACACCGTTTTAACAAATCTCAGCAAGACTCGTTGTTGGGTGCTGTGGAATGCGGATTGGTCACGCTCATCGGTGCGACCACCGAGAATCCGTCGTTTGAGGTGATATCTCCGTTATTATCTCGTTGTCAAGTATATATCCTCAAAAATCTGGATCAGTCAGAACTGGAGCAGATCATCGAAAATAGTCGAAATTATTTGGAAAAAATGCTGAATGTGAAAATCGACATTCAGGAAAGCGAGGCGTTGCTTCGTGTCTCCGGCGGCGATGCACGGAAGTTGATCAATGCCATAGAGTTGGTGGTCAGTATGTTGAAGCCTGAAAGCGGCGTGCTAACAATGACCAACGAACTCGTATTGAAGATTATCCAGAAGAATTTGGTCGTGTATGATAAAAAAGGGGAGAATCATTATGACGTCATTTCAGCGTTTATCAAGTCGTTGCGGGGAAGCGATCCCAATGCGGCGGTCTACTGGTTGGCTCGTATGTTGGTGGCTGGCGAGGATCCGCTTTTCATCGCCCGTCGCATGATCATTTTAGCATCGGAGGACATCGGGAATGCCAACCCGAACGCACTGTTGTTGGCCAATAACTGTTTTCAGGCCGTGCATCAGATCGGGATGCCCGAAGCGAGAATCATCTTGTCGCAAACTGCTATCTACTTGGCGTCATCGACCAAAAGTAACGCCTCCTACATGGCCATTGATGAAGCGATGAGTTGGGTGGAAAAGACTGGCAACTTGCCCGTTCCCCTTCATATCCGTAACGCCCCGACCAAACTGATGAAAGATATTGGGTATGGGAAAAATTACAAATATGCTCACAGCTTCGAGAATAACTTTGTGGATCAAGAGTTTCTGCCGGATTCGATCAGCGGGAAAAAATTTTACGAACCCCAGGACAATCCTCGTGAAAATGATCTTCGCCGTTATCTTAAGAACTTGTGGAGAGATAAATACAAGTACATTATTTTATTCGTACTGGCTTTCTCGTTGATGAAAGTTTCGGTGGGACAAGATTTCCACTATTCCCAATTCTATGCCTCCCCGATGAATATCAATCCAGCAACTACCGCCGCCTACGACGGACTTTTCCGCGGCGGTCTCCATTATCGCTCACAATGGAAAGCGGTCTCGAAGCCGTTCACGACGTTCAGCGCCTTTGCCGATATGCCTATTTATAAGGATAACAAAACCAGGCAGTTATTCGGCGCCGGAGTGACATTTATGACCGATAAGGCTGGCGATTCTAAATTCCGTGCGATCAACGGGACACTGACGCTCTCCTACGTGAAAGGACTGGATCTCCGAAACCGCTACAAGTTCGGACTCGGGCTTTATGGCTCCGTGGTGCAACGAAGCATCTATTATGCGGAACTTTATTTTGACGAACAATTTGTAAATCACTATTTTAACCCGAAAAATCCAATCACAGAGACATTCGAGAACGACTCTTTTTTTTTCTTTGACTGGGGAGCGGGTACTTTTTTCAGCTACACGCCCAGCCGTACCCAGACTTACTCTGTGGGCTATTCGCTAAGCCATCTCAACAAAGCCAGCCAAAATTTGCTCGCCATTGAGCATCGTCTCGCCATGAAATCGCTGATTTATGCCACAGGGAAGATCGGATTGACAAGCGAATGGAGTTTGCAACCGGCATTTTACATGGCGTTTCAAGGCAAATTTCAAGAGTATAATTTCGGAAGCAATGTTGAATATGTTTTTAAAGAAAACGGTTACAAAACACTTGTTTCCGTGGGTGGTGGCCTTTTCTTCCGCTGGAAAGACGCGGTGATTGTCAACTTCTTGGTTGATTGGCAAAATTTCAGATTTATTTTTTCCTATGATGCCAACGTTTCCGATTTCACGCTTGCGACCAATGCCCGGGGTGGTTTCGAGTTTTCGATCGTCTATACACACAAAAAAAAATACTTGGGTAAAATAGGAAAAATGCCTTGTCCATTTGAAGTAATGTAAACAAGTCGGCATGAGTAAAAAACTATCTTTTTTCCTGTTTTTTATTGCGATATTCCCACTGCTTTTCGGGCAAATCGGTGAGCCGTTTGCGATTGATACGGTGTTGCAAATCGCTTGCATGAAGAAAGATACGTTGCCGGTACATGTCTACCCCTTGCCACCCCGGATCAACACCGGTTTTTCGGAATACAATCCGGTGCTGATGTCTGACTCGACCTTTTATTTCACCACCATGCGGCACGAGGGTAACGATGATTTCGATAATTTCTTCGAATTTTACTGGTTTATGCGACTCTATCGTTCAAAACTGACATGGAGTGGTTATTCCAAACCGGAACCGATGCCCGCCATCATCAATCATCCGAAATATTTTACGGCGAATTATGCCTTTAATCCTTCGCAAAACCGTCTTTTCCTAACACGCTGCAAGCGGATCGTTGATCGGGAACTGGATTGTGGGATTTGGGAAACGACGGAAGAGAATGGCAAGTGGAAGAAACCTCAGATGCTGAATCGCCGGATCAACTTGCCAGGCACCACGACCACGCAACCTTTTTTCGTTGAGTATGAAGAGTATGCGGTCTTGTATTTTATCTCTGATCGACCTAAAGGATTTGGCGGACTGGATATCTGGTACACGATCTGGAAAGACGATCGCTTCTCTGATCCGACGAATTTGGGCAGTTTAGTGAACACGCCGGGTGATGAAATTACTCCTTTTTACGACACAGCCACTAATTGCCTCTATTTCAGTTCCAATACCCATTTGGGTATTGGAGGCTACGACATTTTTTACAGCAACGGTGCTTTAAGCGACTGGCGAAAACCCGACAATATGGGTGTTCCTTTTAATTCTGAAAACGACGATATCTATTTTTCGATAAATAAAGATGGAAAAACAGGCTGTTTATCCTCCAACCGTTCCACAAACAAATCCTCTCCGGGGGATACTTGTTGTTATGATATTTTTGTATATACATGGCATGAACGTATTCAGGATAAGGTAGATGCGTCTAAAATTTTGATTACTGACACCGTGGATGTTGTGGAAGTGATTCGCAACATGCTTCCCATCACGCTCTATTTCCAGAATGATGAACCTGATCCCCGCTCGTGGGACAGTGTTACCACCGCCAATTATCAAGTCATATTGTCGGATTATATCGCCTTGAAAGATCGTTATAAAGAAGAGTATTCCAAGGGATTGCATAATGAAAAGAAAACGGATGCCGAACGGCAAATGGAACATTTCTTTCGTGATTCAGTGGTAAACGGATTCCTGAAACTGCAACAGATTACCGATTATTTGCTGGAAGAGTTGAAAAAGGGTAGCGATATCACGATAAAGATCAGCGGCTATGCCAGTGCCTTGCATCAAAAAAGTTATAATAAACGATTGACACAAAGAAGGATATCTAGCTTTTCCAATTATTTGCACGGGTATGGAGACGGCGTTTTTTTACCGTTTTTGGATAACCAAGGAACAACCCGTCTCATTATTCAACCCGATCCGAGAGGGAACGAGGAGGCCTTGGAAAAAAATATCAGTGACAATATTCATGATCAAAGAAACTCTATATACAGTATTTTAGCCTCTTTGGAACGGCGCATTACCATCACTGAAATCAAGATAAAAAAATAGTCTTGTTCTTGAGCCTTTTATACTATAGTTATAAATATTCCGTTTAGTGATTGTTTTATAAATCCATTATAACAGCCTATGGAAAAAAGCGCTACTATTTTTAGAAAGATCAAAAGCTCGAAAAGTTCTTCCCCCCGCAAATCCATCATTGATAACCTGATCAGTTATTCAAAATCGTTGGATGTCATTCATGAACATCAGGTAAAAACATTGCTTTATTCAAACAATTAAAGTTGGCGAGTAGACAGGTTGAATCGAGTAGGAGGAAAACGAAGTAGTTTTCTTCCTACTTTCGTTTTCCGACCTCTCACACCACCGTACGTGCCGTTCGG
>JAITVP010000046.1 GCA_031285725.1 Bacteroidales bacterium | reverse complement strand
TGGGATTTTGCATTATCCGGCGTTAGCTGATTTTTTTGCCAAGAAGGGGAACGAGGATGTTCACAACCTGAAATGGGAAAACGTCGGAAAGCAGTTATTATGTATTTACAATCAATTAGTTGAAAAATAAAAAAGATATATTATGCAAGCCGTTTGTTTTCATTTCCAATTAAGCCAGCCCTATCGTCTGCGGACATATCGGTTTTTCGACATCAATGAGAAACACGACTATTTCGATGATTATCAGAACCAATACATCACCAATCGGCTGGCGGAACGTTGTTACCTGCCCGCCAATCAAATGTTGTTGGAACTGAACGAAGAGTTGGGGGAAAAGATGAAGTGTAGTTTTTCCATTTCCGGCACTTCATTGGAACTTTTCCGTCAATATCGTCCCGAAGTGATCGATTCTTTCCAAAAATTGTATCAAGCCCATGCCATTGAAATTACGGGAAACACATATAGCCATAGTTTGGCGGCATTGCACAATAAATCCTCATTTTTGGAACAAATCAGGTTGCAAAAGGAACTATTACGGGAGATTTTCGATATGGAACCCGTTTCGTTTTGCAACACGGAGTGTGTCTATTCCGATGAGATTGGGGAATGGCTGTATGAAAGCGGTTACCGAATCGTCCTGACTGAGGGGGCCAAACATATTTTGGGGTGGAAAAGTCCCGGATATCTCTACTGCAATCCTTATCAGCCGGATCTGCTGTTGATGTTACGCAACTATTCGCTCAGTGACGACATTGAGTTCCGGTTCTCTGCCTGCGATTGGGATCAATATCCGCTGACCGCTGAAAAATTTATGGGTTTTCTGAGAAATACGCCAGACGGTGTGCCCATGATCAATATCTATATTGATTATGAAACGTTGGGCGAATTTCACACAATGGACACTGGCATCTTCGATTTTTTCAAATCCCTTTTCCGGATAATCGCCCAATCCGATGATTTTTACTTGATTTCGCCTTCGGATGTATTGAAGATGGATTTGAAACCTGCCACCTTGCACGTTCCGTGGCCTATCTCCGGCTCCGGTGAAGAGAAAGACACCAGCGAATGGATCGGCAACGAATTACAGGAAGAAGCGTTCAGCCAACTTTATAAACTGGAGGATTTTTACAATAATTCGACCAATAAGGAGGCGAAAAATGCCTGGCTGTACCTTCAAGGGGTAGACCACTTCGATTACATGGCGACTCGCTGGTTTCCGAAGCAATCGGTGAGAAAAAATTTTGAAGTATATTCTTCACCATATCAGGCATTTATCAATTTTATGAATGTGGTGAATGACATTGAACTCCAGTTAAAAAAATGATAAACGTACAAAACTATCGCAAAATCAAAGAATCTCTTCCCTTCCACGTGAAATTGGTGGCAGTTTCCAAGACCAAGCCGATCGAGGATATCCTTGCGTTGTACCACGAAGGGCAGCGTTTGTTTGGGGAAAACAAAGCCCAAGAGTTGATTGCGAAATATGAGGCATTACCCCAGGATATCAAGTGGCATTTTATTGGACATTTGCAATCCAACAAGATCAAATACATAGCGCCTTTTGTCTCGCTGATTCATAGCATCGACAGCCTCAAACTATTGCAAGAGGTGAATAAACAGGCTATGAAAAACGACCGGATCATTCCGTGTCTATTGCAATTCCATATTGCTTTGGAAGAGACGAAGTTCGGCTTCAGCATTGAAGAGTGCGAGGCGATGCTCGCTGATCCCGCTTTACAGGAATTGAAAAACATCGTCCTCGTGGGTGTCATGGGCATGGCCACTTTCACCGATGACGAGGAGCTGATCCGGGGCGAGTTCATCCGTTTGAAAAAATACTTCGACCAACTGAAATCCAATCACTTCCTTCATAACCCCGATTTCAAAGAGATCTCCATGGGTATGACTGATGACTACGCCATTGCCATGGAGGAAGGAAGTACCTTGATAAGGATTGGAAGCGCAATTTTCGGGACCAGAATTAATAGTTAATGATGAATTATTAATAACGAAGAGTGAAGAAATGAATATACTTGATAATTCACTTAAAAAGAACGATTTAATGACAATGCTTCAACAGTTAACTATTGACCAGTAACCATAAACTATTAATGCGTAGATACGATTTTTGCACGGATGGCTACGTCTAAATCTCAACGGTGTGAATATTTTAGACTGGTTCCAAGAGAAAATTTTAACAAAATTATCAAATACTCGCAGCAATGAATGTATTACTATCAATAAAACCAGAATTTGCAAATAAGATATTCAATGGAACGAAAAAATATGAGTTCCGTAAAAGCATATTCAAAAAAGATGTAAAAAAAGTCATAGTTTATGCTTCTTCACCAGTGCAACGGGTAATAGGAGAGTTTGATATTATTGGTATTTTGTGTAAGGATACTGAATCCTTATGGCATGAAACAAAAAAATATTCAGGCATTACCAAAGATTTTTATGATGAGTATTTTGCCAATAAAGAAATGGCTTATGCTATAAAAGTTGGAACCGTTCGTAAATATTCTTGTCCAAAATATTTATCCGATTTTGACATTGAATATGCACCTCAATCGTTTGCGTATTTATAATAGTTGACATGACAAAAGACCTCTCATATTACATTCATTGTTTCACGCATTTAAAGCGTGATATGAAAAACGGCGGTGCGCCGCACAAGCCGATTTTGCTATTGAGTATTATTCGTTTGTTTGAAAGTGGAATTTTTCCAAATAATCGAATTTTTATTTTACCCGAATTAGTAGCCTCTTTCAAATCTAATTGGTCTAAGCTTGTTGATACAAACCATTGGGGAATAGTCGTTGGGGTGACGCATTGACGAAGTCAGGAAGGAGTCAAAAACGCATTTTCAATTCCTGTCCCGCCATCCCTTCAATTTCATTATCTTCGCGGTTGTAATAACAGACAGTTTGATGGAACAGTTTGAGCGAGATGCTTATGATGAGTTAATAGACCGGTTCAGGCGAATGATCCGTGAGAATAAGTCCAGTTTTTTCGATTCCGAGGAAATGGAGATCATCATTGAGGATCTGTTGTTTAATTTCGATTTTGAGTCCTGCGATAAGGCATTGGATCATGCTATCGCCACGTTTCCGCAACTTCCGATTTTCTATATTTTGAAAGCCAAAAAGTACCGGATGGAGATTGAGTTTGAGAAGGCAGAGGCGGAGTTGAAGTGGGTGGAACAGCGTTTTCCGCCTTCGTCCGAGTTATATAAGGAGAGATATGTTTTAAATTCCATTCTCAACGATAATCCCAAAAATTATTTGTTGTTGCTGAAAGCGGAAAAGATGGATCCTATAGATCCTGAAACACAGTTTCTTCTGTCGTTTGAGTATCTGAAGCAAGACGAATTGCAAAAGGCGACCCGTTGTATCTCGCTGGCCATACGGGAAGAGGAGGAATATGCGGAGAAATTGTTCCATTTTTCGTATTATTTTGAATCTCACGGCAAATATGTGGATGCACATCTCTTTTATACGAATTTGACGGAGGTGTTTCCGCTATTGAAGGGAGCGTGGTTCGGATTAGGGCTGGCCTACAGCTGGTTGAACAACTATGAGGAGGCGATCAGCGCTTATCAATACGCCCTCAGTATTGACGATGACATCCCGACGGCACATTTTAACATCGGAAACTCATACTATGATTTGGAAGATTACGATAGTGCGCTCAAACATTATGGGATCGCTTTGGAACTAGATCCTGCTGATTATAATTCAATCGCCTGTGTGGGAGATTGTTACTATAAAATGGGGCAATTGGATATGGCCAAGGATTGTTATCGCCAATCGTTGGAAATCAATCCCGAAAATGTTGACGCTTTGTATGGAATGATCAATTTAACGAAAGACGGAAACAACACGGCCACCATTCGGAATTATATATCGAAAGCATTGGCGATCACGCCGGAAAATTTTGATTTACTGTTTATTGCATTGGATTTATATAATGATGAGCAATGTGAAGAGAAGCTGATCGAGATTTTCGAGCAGTCCCTTACCCTATCGGAGAACAAAGCTCTCCATTTCGAGAGTTTTGCCATATATTGTTGTGTATATCAACATTTTGAAGAAGCCTTGCTGATTTTTGATCGCTATCATACCTGTCCTGATATTTCGCAGATTGTGGATTACTACACCGCAGCCATGCACTATTTGAGCGGCAACATTGAGAATGGCAACCGCTTCCTTTGCAATGCGTTGATGATCAATTTTGACGACTACCGGGCTTTTCTGCGATTGGATCCCCAGTTGGAGGAGATCCCCGAAATTATTAACCTTATTGAAATATTTAGGACGTAATGAAAAAAAATCTACTTCCTCTGTTCTTTGCCGTGCTATTCCTTAATAATGTAATGACGGCGCAAGAACAAGTCCAAGACTCCCTCCACCCTACCCCCATTACAGAAGCAACCGCTCCCCCATCCCTGATCAACCGGGTAATG
>JAITVP010000001.1 GCA_031285725.1 Bacteroidales bacterium | reverse complement strand
TCTCCGCTCCCATCTTGATCGTGTGGCTGGCGCCATATTTTTTAGTGATATCGGCGTTTTCGTCGTCAAAACCATAATCCGATGCGTACATTTTCGCCATGCCGTAATTGGTAAATTCACCTGTTTTCGACAACGCCCTTGATTCATATTCCAATTGATTCATATTCAATCTATTATTTTTGTAGATTTGCAAAAATGGGTGTCCCATTGTAAATTTATGAAAATAACAAACTGAAAATTAGATGATTAAAAAATTATTCAAGTGACTTGTCGAAAACAGGAGAAGGAACGGCGGCAGAAAGTCTGGACAGGATTGTGAACGGCGCCGACACAATGAGAGCCGCTAACGTGAATCAGGAAACCTTGAAGGGAATCAATTTCAAACACCAGAACGGATGTGTTCCCTTGATAAGGATAATCCTGCTCTGTTATCTTTTCTCTCGGTTCATATTTGGTTTCATAGCTGAGTTCCCAATGCCCGACCAGCATTTCGTTTTCACTTACGGAATATTCTTTGCATGGCAATAATATACGATCCGGTTTCTTCTTGAGAAAATAAAGTATCCGTCTGCATTTCAATTCCCATATTATGAGCTGCCTGATTAACCTTTTCCATTAGCATGTCAGCATGTCTTCCGGGTGAGGAATAAATATGTATTGGCGCGGCTGTCATTACAATACTGTCTAAAGAGACAGGCTTTGAACGCCAAATCTTGACTGTATTATCCATTCCTTCAAAGGTAATTACATTCGGGTTTGTCTGTATCAGTTCGGGAAGATACTCCGATATCCGGTGGCAGTAACTCAATCCGTAAACTATTCCGTTTTCAACACAGGGCGCGCTTTCCCATGTAGGTTCAACAAACCAAAGTGTGTTTTCCGGTAAATTGTCCGCTACATATTGACGGGACTGTTCCCTTTTTTCCTTTTGTCTTTTTTGAATGGGGATATTACCAATAGCATCTTTTGCTGTAAATAGAATAAAAATACTGATAACTGCAGGAAATAATCCCATCAGCCATTTTTTAGTAAAAGCGGCAGTACAGAAATCATCTATTTTGAAAAAGATAATTCCATAAATAGAGAACAGCGGAATTAAATAAGCATTTTTGAAATGCTTGGATACCATAAGAATTTGTAAGCCTGTAATCAAAAGTATCCCTATACTAAACGCAATAGTCCGACTGCTTTCTTTGTTTATTTTCCGATAAACAATACTTGCTACCAACATAGTAATAAGTATTGAAATAATAAATATCAGTTCCGGCGCAACATGAAAAACTTCCAGCAGGTTAGCTTTTGTAGCCTCAGGATTGAACATTCGCTCTTCTCCCTGTCCATAAATCCCATCATGAGAGGCAATACCGGTTATAAATTGCCAGTAATCTTTAAACTTTGTAATAATTGGAGCAATAAAAATGAAAAATGAGATGATGCCTGTTCCCGCGTATATCAATCTGTTTTTATTTGTGCCAATGAACAGGAATGGTAAAAAGATTATCGGTAAAAAATTAAATTTTGTTGCCATACCCATGCCCATGATTATTCCACTCCAGACGGCAAAATGAAACGGTTTTCGATTACCGTATCCATATTGCAGATAAATAATAATAAATAATATGGAAGTGATAATAAGCCAGCGTTCGGGTATTACCCGGTTGAATACATCAATCAATAAAAAATTACATAAGAACGACAATTGCAGAATAAACAATATTCGGGTTCTAATTGCATGTTTTTTGCCAATCCAGCCAATGAAAAACAACAGACAGGCTTGTATGGCAATCAGAAAAATGTTGATAAAGTTGAGATAATGGTCGGGACGGTTAAGAACATCTTGCGCAATATTGTTGTCAATTCCCGAAAACAAATGTGTTATGCGTATAATTATTCCACAGAAAACCTGAAAAGGCGTTCCGGGATGATCGAAATGACCGATACGTTTAAATTCAAGCAAAGAGACATTCAATCCATTGATAAGGTATGGATATTCCGGGTCAACGGCTCTGGAATAAAAGGTGTCATAAAACAGCATGGAGAACATTCCCCATCCGATAACAAACAGCGGAACAATAAAAAGTATTGGATTTATTTTATTGGTTTTCATGGATATTTTATTGGTTCAAAAGTTAGAGAATCACTTAAACTTTATCTTCCGTGCAGCAAACAGACTCATTTTTATCAGCAGCCACCCATGTGAAAAGCGGCTGATTTGCGTCGAGCCGTATTCCCTGTCCCGATAACGTACAATGACTTCTGTTATTTTCAGGTTTAATTTTGCCGCACCAAACAGCAAATCGAAATCGCCAAACGGATCGAAATCGCCGAAATAACTGCGGTTTTCCCTGATTTTTTCATAATCTTTCTTTAGCAAAACCTTTGTTCCGCATAAAGTATCTTTCAGTCGCTGTCCTAACAAATAGGAAAAAAACCATCCGAAGAATTTGTTCCCCAAAAAATTCAAGAAACGCATCGCTTCTTTTTCCATAGGATATACTAAACGGCAACCGTTGATAAATTCCCCCTTATTATTTTGCAAAGCAGTATAAAACTTGGGTAAATCTTCGGGCGGAGTGGTCAAATCAGCATCCAGAATCATTAACACATCACAACTTGCCTCATCAAAAGCCTCCCGAACCGCATTTCCTTTGCCTTTTCCGGTTTGTTTCATGAGCTTTATATCTACTTCAGGGTATGCCTGTCGCACTCGCTGCATTTCTTCATAAGTGCCGTCCGACGAATTTCCCTCTATGAAAATAAACTCCTGGCGGGAACCGAATTTCGGAGTACGCTTAATGGCATTTTCTATATTTCCCTTCTCATTTCGAGCAGGTACAACAATCGAGACAGAATAATCATGACTTTCGGTATCCGCAGGACGGACAGTGATAAATTGCATCAAATCCAAATTGCAAATCCACGGAAGGTTAGCTAAAAATTTATTGAATATCAAATGAACAACAGGAATATATTTCGGAAATAATATTTTTCTTTCAACCTTAATTATTTCAAAATTCTCCAAAGACAGCAGATTATTAATATCTTTGACAGACAACCAGTTTTGAAGCGGTTGCCTGGCTTTTATCCGAAGAAATTCCCCCAGTCGCAAAACCGGTTCCCAAATATAGTTATAAGAGGAAATAATAATTTTCGTTGTCGGCTGCACATATTTCCGTAAACGATGAAAAAAGGCTTGCACATCCCACAAAGAAGTTATAAGATCGGAAATAATAACATACTCCACCGGTTCTTCCAATTGAAAATCCAACACATCAGCATGGATAAACGTCAAATGCGGATGTTTTTCCCGTGCTGTTTTGAGTGCGTTTTCAGAAAAATCAATGCCTGTTCCTTTGCTCGGTTTGACAGCGCTGAGTAAATCTCCTGTCGAACAGCCTAATTCCAGCACAATAGCCCCTTCGGGAATAATAAACCTGAATTGACGTTCTATCGTCCTTTGGTAGAAACGGTTTCTCCGCTTCCATTTGTCCCTTTTCTTTGCCGCCTCTTCAAAATAGTCATAGATAATTTTCTGTCCCTGTTCCATTCGATATGTATTTGGTGATTCGTTTATTTGCAAACGAACATCTTTCGTGATAAGCGTAAAAATTATAAAAAGTTGTGCAAATGTAGCTTTTTATTAATTAAGGGCACCACTATCAGGCAAGTGTTCTTCGCTGATTATTTTCATACTGCAAAGATAATAGTGGCTACATATGGTAAGGTTGCGTAACATGAGTGATTCAACTCTTCTCCCAACTAACTCCCTCTTTCGTATCCTTGATAGTGATACCAATGGCGGCAAGTTTGTTGCGAATGGCATCGGCAATGACCCAGTTCTTTTCATTTTTGGCGTCTTGGCGCAGTTCCAACACCACGTTCATTACCTCGTCGGCAAGGGAAGAGTTGTCATTTCCATTTTCTTCGTTTTTCATACCTAAAATGTCGAAAAAGAAGGCGTAATAGTACTGTTTTAACAAAGCGAGGTCATCAGCTGTAAGGGAAACTTTTCCAGCATCCATACTGTTGATCATGCGCACAGCGTCAAAGAGTTCCGCAATCAGTTTAGAACTGTTAAAATCATCGTTCATTGCATCGTATCCTTTTTGTATCCAAGCATTTATGTCTTCCGTAGATTGCTCGCCGGCTTTCAGTTTGTCTAACGTCTTCAATCCTGCATAGAGTTTGCCCATCCCTTTTTCGGCTGCTTGCAACGCTTCATTGGAAAAATCGAGCGTGCTGCGGTAATGCGCCTGCAATACAAAAAATCGGATGGTCATCGGAGAATAGGCGTGTTCCAAGATCGGATGGTCACCAGTGAAGAACTGGTTGAGTGTGATGAAATTACCCAGCGATTTTCCCATCTTCTGTCCATTGATAGTGATCATGTTGTTGTGCATCCAATATTTCACAGATTCCACACCGTTAGCTACCGTGCTCTGGCAAACCTCCGATTCGTGGTGCGGGAATAGTAGATCCATGCCGCCGCCGTGGATGTCGAAATGTTCTCCCAAATATTTGGTACTCATGGCCGTACATTCAATGTGCCACCCCGGGAAGCCCACACTCCACAGTGAGTGCCAACGCATGATGTGCTCGGGAGACGCTTTTTTCCACAGAGCGAAATCCGCCGGATTGCGTTTCTCGTCTTGTCCGTCCAAACTGCGGGTATTGGCGATCATCTCGTCTAAAACCCGTCCCGACAATTTCCCATAACCGAAATCCTTGTCAAACTTGGCCACGTCAAAATAAACGGAACCTTCTGATACATAAGCATATCCTTTGTCCAAAATCCGTTGCACCATCTCTATCTGCTCAATGACATGTCCGGAAGCGCGCGGCTCGATGGAAGGGCGTTTCACATTTAACTTGTCCATCGCAAAATGGTAACTGTCAATGTAGTACTGTGCTATTTCCATAGGTTCCAGCTGTTCCACTCGCGCCTTTTTCGCAATCTTGTCCTCACCTTCGTCCGCATCGTTTTCCAAATGCCCCACATCGGTAATATTACGGACATAGCGAACTTTATAGCCGATATGTTGTAAATATCTGAAAACCAAATCGAAAGTAACTGCCGGACGCGCATGGCCCAAATGCGGTTCACCGTAAACAGTAGGGCCACAGACATACATCCCCACGAGGTCTTTGTGCAACGGAATGAACGATTCTTTTTTACGAGTTAAGGTGTTAAATAACTGTAGTTGTTCTTTGTTTGTCATTGTTATTTATTAAGATATTACGATGTTGGGGTATTAAGTTGACAAATTACATTTAAACGGCTAAATGTCTTAACAACTCATTCCAAATTACCCCTTCTCAAAAAGATGCTCAATGGTGTCTCTATATTTTTCCGCAATGAAAGCCCGTTTCAGTTTCAGGGTCGGGGTCAATTCACCGGTGGCAATACTCCATTCGTAGCCAATCAGGATGAATCGTTTCACCTGTTCGGTATCTCCGAAAAACTTGTTGTATTTGTCCACTATTTTCTTAAATTTCTTCAAAATTTCGGGATGATTGATCATCTCCTCATTCGTGGTGTACGGGATATTTTTACTGGCGCACCACGAGCGGAGATCGCCGAACTCAGGCACGATCAGTGCGGCGGCGAACTGCTTGTTTTCGCCCACCACCATAATGTTGTCAATCATCGGGTCTTCAGAGAATTTATTCTCTACGATAGTCGGCACCACATATTTTCCGAATGCGGTTTTGAACATCTCCTTTTTCCGGCCGGTAATTTTAATCTGCCCTTCGGGTTCGATGTTCCCTATATCGCCAGTGTGGAACCACCCCTCCTCATCAATTGCTTCCTTAGTGAGGTTGTCGGCCTTGTAGTAGCCCAACATCACGCAATGTCCTCGAGTGAGGATTTCGCCGTCTTCCGCAATCTTCACTTCGATGCCGGGCAGCGGTGGACCAACCGTGCCATACTTCACGCCATTTTTGAAGAAGTTGCTCACTCCGATCACAGGCGAGGTTTCCGTAAGTCCATATCCCTCTAAAACGGGCACTTCCATGGCGTTAAATATCTTGCACATCAACGGTTGTATAGCTGCGCCGCCAGAAATCAGCACGCTGAAGTTACCGCCCAATGCGGCACTCCATTTCCGAAGCACCAGTTTCCGCGCCAATTTCAGTTTCGTGTTGTAAACCCAACCTTGGTCTTCCACTTCGTACGCCCGCGCCACCTCATCGGCCCAGAAGAATATTTTCCGTTTAAAACCTTCCATTTTCCGTCCGGTGGCAATAATTTTATCGTAAAATTTCTCTAGTAATCGAGGAACAGTAGTGAAAATGTCCGGTCTTATTTCTTGCAGGTTTTCGGCGATTTTCGCCATACTCTCGGCATAATAGATGGATACGCCCAGAAGATGCCATGTGTAGATCATCATCCGTTCGTAGATGTGGCACAACGGAAGGTAGCTCAGTGCCCGGCTTCCTTGTCGAACCGGCACGATCGGCATCACTGCTTTCGCATTCATCAGCAGATTGTGGTGCGACAACATCACACCTTTGGGGTTGCCGGTTGTCCCGGAAGTATAAATCAGCGTGATCGGGTCGTGCGGCGAAATACGGTCTTTAATGTCAGTTAGATACTGCGGACTAGGATTAGCCATCCCAAGTTCCACGATTTCGTTCAGATGCTTGTATCCACGCAAATTACGGAAAGTGTAAACATTGTCGTTCAACTGGGGAATTTCTGAAATAATGCTTTCGATTTTCCGCAATAATTCCCAACCCGACACGAAAACCATTTTCACCTCAGCGTGGTTGAGAATGTATTTATAGTCTGATTCACTGATGGTTGGATAGATGGAAACGTGAATCGCCCCGAGTTGCAGGATCGCCATGTCCAAGAAATTCCATTCCGGCCGGTTGTTGGTGATCGTGGCAATGCGATCCCCTTTTTTTATCCCCAACTGCATCAGTCCGTAACTGATATAATTTACTTTTTCAATATATTGATTGATGCTGTATTTTACCCACACGCCATTTTCCTTACTGCAAAGAGTATCATCGCTTTGGTAATGGACAGCGGAATGTGGAAGAATGTCAAAAATGCGGGTTATTTCCATTGGGCGGTATTTTGGTCGCGAAAATAAGAAAAAAGGTAAAATCCATTTCCTTTTTTTTGTATATTTGCCGTTGCTAAATCAAATTAAAATAACCATATAATATACTAGCATGAAAGAGATCCTTACCTTAGAACCACAACGGGTTTTTTACTATTTCAACGAGATTTGCAAAGTGCCGCGTCCCTCAAAACACGAAGAGCGGATCGTGGCTTGGTTGCTGGAGACCGGCAAGCAGCTGGGATTGGAGACCAAGCGAGACAAGATCGGTAATGTACTGATTTCCAAACCGGCAACGCCCGGAAAAGAAAATGTCACCCCCGTGATTTTCCAAAGTCATGTGGATATGGTGTGCGAAAAAAATACGGACACCGTATTTGATTTTGACGCAGACGCTATCCAACCTTATATTGACGGCGAATGGCTCAAAGCAAAAGGCACCACGCTGGGCGCCGACGACGGCATCGGCATGGCCATCGCATTGGCTATTTTAGAAGACAAAACCATCGAGCACGGTCCGATCGAATGCCTCTTCACCGTGGACGAGGAGACCGGATTGACGGGTGCTTTCGCCATTGAACCAGGATTTATGAAAGGCAAGATGTTGCTAAACTTGGATTCCGAAGACGAAGGCGAATTTTTCATCGGTTGTGCCGGTGGAAAAGATACCGTGGCTACACTGGACTGCGAATACGAAGACCGCGTGCCCACCAACTCAGCAGCTTTCATGCTGACTGTCAAAGGATTGCTTGGCGGGCATTCGGGTGATGATATTAACAAGGGACGCGCCAACGCCGTGAAACTGCTGACCCGTCTTTTGTGGAACGGTTATCAACTGTTCGACGTCCGTATTGCGGATATCAACACCGGGAATCTGCGGAATGCCATCCCGCGCGAAGGTTTCGCCCACATTACCGTACCAAACGAATATGTGCCTGATTTCGAGAAATATGTAGCGGAAATGCGTGCCATGTTCCAAAAAGAATTCTTCGTTACTGATCCCGGCATCAACGTAGAACTCCAAAAAGCCGACATGCCGGCTCGCATTTTCCTGGAACTGTTACAGTTGGATTTGATGAATGCATTGTTTGTATGCCCCAACGGTGTGCAGGCGATGTCGCAGGATATTCCCAACTTTGTGGAAACGTCCACCAACCTGGCGTCTGTGAAAGTGGATGGCGAAAAGATCATCATCACGACCAGCCAACGGAGTTCTGTGGAGTCGCGGAAGGAGAATATCGCCGACAAAGTGGCCACCACCTTCTACATGATCGCCGCCGATATACAACAAGGCGACGGCTATCCCGGTTGGACACCCAATCCGGAATCGGAGGGATTGAAGGTGTTGGTGGATGCCTATAAGAGAGTATTTAACAAAGGCCCTGAAGTGAAAGCGATCCATGCGGGCTTGGAATGCGGGCTTTTCTCCAAAAAATATCCCGATCTCGACATGGTTTCCTACGGCCCCACGCTCCGCGGCGTTCATTCCCCCGATGAAAAACTGCTCATCCCCACTGTGAAAATGTGCTGGGATTTGACGGTGGAGTTTTTGAAAATCATGAAATAGGTTTGGAAGGTGAGGGTAAAGATCATCTTTCTAAGCGGTGCCGGGGTCAGTGCCGAAAGCGGAATTTCCACGTTCCGCGACTCCAATGGGTTGTGGGAGCAGCACCGGATCGAGGATGTGGCCAGCATCGAAGGCTGGTACACCAATCCTGGATTGGTGATCGATTTCTACAACAAACGACGGGCACAACTGCCCATATGCGAACCTAACGAAGCCCACCGAATCATCGCCGAACTGGAAGAGCATTTCGATGTGACGGTCATTACGCAGAATATTGACAATCT
>JAITVP010000196.1 GCA_031285725.1 Bacteroidales bacterium | reverse complement strand
TGTGCTCTTCCGATCTGCATGGAGTAGTTGTAATTCCCGCTACCGCCGGTCACAGCGATATAGATTTGACCATCATCACCGGCACATGATGTTGCCTGCTGAGCCGCATTGATGGTAGCGACTTGTAAATTAGTACCCGTTCCGATAATAATGTTCTGAATCATGAAATCGCAATCATTGTCTTCGTCACGGATCGTGATGTCATAATTTCCTACCGTGAGATTTCTGATCGTTACCTGATTTCCAACAAAATTCACTGAAGATCCATGGCTATCATACGTGTAGGAATAATTTCCGTTTACATTTCCATTTGTAATGTTCAGGGTGATGGTTCCGCTGTCGCCGGCGCAAGTCATATCGGTGGAAGTAGCCGTCACGAAGAAACCATTTTCATCTTTATTAAGGATCGTGACTCTTCCTTCCGTTTGGCAACCCGTTGCGTCATACACCGTCCACACGTGGTCTCCGGCAGCCAAACCGGTCACAACCGCAGTACTGCCCAGCATGTATTGTTCCTGTTTTCCGTCAATTTGGTAAGCGTAAGGCGCAGTGCCTCCTGAGGTCACTGTCAATTGTACAGAACCATCGGTGCTATCGCAAGTTGCGTTTACCATACCGGTAAGATCGACCGCCAAACCGTTTACCGCACCGATGATGATTTCGCCACTGCTTGCGGAACATTGCTGATCCGACACGGATATAACATAAGATCCCGGAGACTGATTTAAAATTGTACCGGTTGACTGACCATCATAAGCTGAAGTCGGTTGTCCATTTATTAAATAGGTATAGTTCGAAGAATTTCCTCCCGTGGTTTGGAATGAGATACTTCCTGTAGGAGTGCCACAAGCGTCGGCATCATGGGCAAAAGCCACCAATTTCAGATCGGAATCGGCATTAGTCAGGACAAGGGGCTCGCTGTATACAAACCCACAATTATTTGGAGATTCAGCACTAATTTCCACATAATAAGTTCCCGCCCCGAGACCGGAAATTGTTCCAACCCCTCCTGAAAGGGTGCCGAATTTTAAATCGTCGCCATTCAAATACAGAGAATAGGCATAATTATTGTAGTCTCCTGTCACTTCCACATAAATACTTCCGTCATTATTGCTACATGTCGGTTGTTGTTGCGCATAAATAGTACCTACGCCCATGACAATGGGTTCCTCATCAATCACCACATTTTGGTAAGCGAAAACGCAACCTTCGGCATCATATACCGTGATATCATAAATCCCTTTATCCAGATTGGACAGGGTTGGCGTATTGCCCGCATTAAATGCATGTCGGATCGTGTCCTTACAGGAGTAGAAATAAGGTGCTGTCCCTCCTGTTATCGTCAAGGTGATGCTACCTTTTGAACCACCCGTACAAGCTATGCCCGTAGTGGCTACTTGCACCTCAAAGTCCGGATTCGCCGTATTGTCCATCGTTTCCCTGCCATTAGCCCGGCATCCCGTTGCGTCAACGATGTTCCACACATGGCTTCCGGCAGTGAGACCTGTTACTGTGAAGGTGGCTGCATTAGTAGTATCCACCAACATGCCATTAATTTGATAGGTGTAGGGTGCCGCTCCGCCGGTAATGGCAAAAGCGAGCGTGCCATCGGCCGCTTTGCAAGCGGATTCCGGAGTGGCAACCACCGCCACAGCCAAGCCGCCATTCCGCGCTCCCACCCTAATCTCCTGACTGCTTACAGCGCAGAGTGATGCATCATCTTTTGTGAAAGTTGCCAATAAAACATACGTTCCCGGAGCCAGATTCGGGATCGTGTACGTTCCACTTATTATCGTGCCTTCAACCATTGCTGTTTCCGGAAGTTTTTCGCCATTCAGATAAAAAGCCACGGCATGATCATCAAAATAATCATCACTAAACGGGGTCATCTGAAATGTGATTCTTCCATTCGGCTGTCCACAAGCCGATGCATCGCTTACTTCAGTCAAAAATTCCGTGGTAGCACCATAAGCTTGCGTACCCAGAACCACCGATTCGCTTACCACTTCACAGGAGGGGTTATTCTTGTCTCTGATATAGAAACGATAGGTACCTACCTCAAGCCCTCCAATATAATATTCTGCCCCATTAACAAGATATAAATCCGAATATTGACGCACCGAATCCTCGCCATATTTTGTATAGGTATACTCATACAATCCGCTTCCTCCGGTCACTGTTATATGAACTGTCCCTCGACCATCATCTGATGTTGAAATATCCGATAGCGTCTGTACCGGAAGCATGGATCCACCACCGGCCGCACAACTTGGATAAGCCTCAATATACACGGAACCGGCTTGCAGGTCGCAACGGGTAGCCGTGATGGTGAACTCAAGTCGTTCGCCCACGGCGGCAAACACGTTGGACGTCTCAAAGGTATACAAACCAAACGCCCAAGCATAGTACTCCTCATCTTCCGTCAGACCGTTGACCGTTGCGGAATAATCTGTAGCATCGGCATAGAAATTTGAACTGTTTGCCGTCACAACGTGGTAAACATTCCCTCCCACGGTGAAACTATTCGATACGTTCGCAATAGAGTCGCGCAAATTAATAGTTATACCATTTATGGTCGCCATGGGAGAAAACTCGCTAAAGGTAAAATCGACATCTGCATCAGCCTCGGTATAGATAAACCCTCTTGAGCGAATCGTGTCGCCGCGGAGTCTTCCTGCTTTATAATTAGCGACTGTTCCTGATTCTTCCGTTTCGCCATCAAAAAGGGTTTCAGAAGGCGGCGTGCTCCAACTTGCAAAAGTGCCGGTAAGGGTAGCCGAGTTTTGTGTCGTTACCGCCGACTTTGAGATCACACGAGAAGGGGAACGGTATAGGAAGACTTCCGGATTGACCTCATCATAAGTGGTATTATGATCAACATATCCAACTGAGATAGAAGTCGTATAGTCGAAGAATGAAGGCGCATAACCCCAGTCAGAGACATTGGTTCCTATCCCAAAATGTGCTGACGTCAAAGAACCTTCTGATATTTTTTTGAAATAACAAGTGAAAAATGGAATAACTTCACCCTGTGCCACTGATATAACATTCATAGCAGCGTTAGGAGATGCGGACACAAAAAATACATTCATAAAATGATTCCCTGAATATTTTTCATCGATAGGATTATCATCATAATCCATTGCAGGAAGATGAAATCCATCGCCCATAAACGTAAAGCCTTCATCAAGAAACAGACCTTGAAATTTCAGCACATCGTCAAAATCGTCCATCGAAGCTGAGGCTTCGCCATAGTAGTTTAAAGGGGTCGTCAGCAATGTATCGTACAATCGTAACATCGCCGGATCATAGAAAAAGCCCCAATTTGCGGCATCAATTACGGCGGGGCCTACAAAAAAGGCCTCCATGGTCACGATATCCCCGCTCTGTTTAACCGTAACGGCAAAGCGGGTGTCATCGGTGTAAGACTGCGCCTTCGCCGTGTTCGGAAATAGCATTAAGAAAAGACCTATCATCAACAAGAAGATAGTGCCAAAATCTCTTTTGTGTAAAAATTTTTCTTTCATACCTTTTTTTAGAATTTGTTTATTTTATATTTTTGTTTGTTTTATTCTATTAATTATGTTATCCTCTATTATTTATTCCCGTATCTTTACTCACAGTCGACTAAAAGACCTCCCCTTCGAGAATGGAGCTTTTTAGAGTTGCCCTGTGATAGATGAGATGATTTCATTTTTTACCAAATTTCTGCAAAAGTACATCTTTTTCCATAATTTATATGTTTTTGTAAAAAAAAAATACAGATGTATAAACAACTGTATTTCAGAAAAATAAAATTCAATTTCACATCCTTTTTTTGCGTTTCAGAAAAAAGTGAATTGATCTTGCGGGAAAGAGTGAAAGAAATTTCGCAAAAAAGGAGAAAGTGATCGCATGTTTCATGGATTACATCTACTCATTATAATTGTATAAAACATATTAATGATTGATACTAAATTATAGAATGGATAAGATGATTAAAAGCGGGCCGCATAACATGAGTTAATCAAATCAAAAAGAGATGTGGTTTTGTCAGGACCGGAAAGGAAAAAGGCAGCCGTCGGCTGCCTTTGTGAAAAATGGGGAATTACAGTGAAAAGCGGGCTACTGTTTCACCAATTTGAGGTAATGAGCCTTGTTTTCCATGGTAACGACACGGACGATGTAAGTGGCGGCGGGGATTCCGGAAACGGCGAAACGGTGGCTCCCTTCCGTTTTTTGGACTTCTTTCCCGTTCATGTCGAGCACCCGTATTTCTTTCACCTGGCCGGGGTCGATGCCGAGCACCTCCACTTCATCGCACGCGGGATTGGGAGCCAGATAGGGCTTTTGCGCCTCCGCATTGTCCTTCCGGTTTTCCCACTCCGCGGAAGCGTCTTCCGACGGAGCTGCGGCAGAGGCGCTCCTGTAGTCACGTGGGACCATGTCGAGCACCTTTCGAGCCGGAATGCAGAACGTGAGCAGGCAAAGGACACGGTCGTCCAGGCAAACGACGGCATGGAAACACACATTCCCGTTCCTCTCCGCCATTTGGGTCAATTCCCCGAAATTGATCATGTACAGGCCATGCAGGCGGTTGCCGTAATTGAACGCGTTGACCACGTAGTTGGGATCGCTCCAGAACGAGTGCAACGACGTCGTTCCCGGCGGGAGGTCGAAAAGGAATTCAAAATAGGAATTTTGGTGCGGGGTGCTGAGATTTTCATTGAACCACATTTTTTCAAACGTTAAATCCCTGACGCATTCGATGCAGTCTTCAGGGTCAAAGTCAATGACGAATTTCTTTTCGCACTTGCGCTCTTCGTCAAGCAGGACGAACTCGACCGGCAGGGCTGAAAAGTCGGCGATTTCCACGTCGAAGTAAAAGATTTCGCAACGTCCCGGCGCGACGGACAAGTTCGCCGGGGAGTATCCCAGGATATGGTGGACGGAATGGGTGTGGAAATCTGACGGATTAAAGTAATCCCTTCCGTTGTTGCATATCCTGACAGCGACCTTGATATAGGGGTTGCAACCATTGGGCACGCAGGCGATCTCCAAGGGGGTGACGTCAATGCCGTCGCACGGGCAGGTCTCTTTGGGCCGGATTTCCAAAACGGGCGAGGTCGCCTGGCAGTTTTGCCCATAAGACACGTCAAGCTCGTAGAGGCCTGGGCCCGGGACGGGGAGCATCAGCATGGAACCGTTTCCAGACAAGATGTTATTGCCCTGCCAGTTCCATTTCCATTGCGGGTCCAGGATGGAGGGCATGAAGCTGTAGACGGGCAACGTGGCCGTGAACGCGCCCTCGCAAACCCGGTAGCAACCGGTGAGCAACGCGTCGAAATCCGGCGACGGGTCGACAAATATGGAGTCTTTCCCGGATTTGCAGCCCGAGGAAAAATCGATGTGGTAAGCGCTGACCCAGCCGGGCGTGTAGACGGGAGCGGTGCGTCCGTAGGAACCGACGCTCCAGTACAGGTTGTTGTCAAGGGCGGAGCCCAGCACGACAGGGGGGACGCAGCGGTTGGCGTTCGCAAATTGAAGTACCGGCGGTCGGGGAGCCGTGTCAACGCGGATCTCGACAGTGTCCGACGCGTTGCATTGCGTCCCGTACACCTCAAGGACTATTGGGTAGGTTCCCGCGGGCAGGTTCAGCTTGATATTGGGCGCTGTTGAAATGGGCGAATAAGAATTTGCGTAATGCCAGTAATACATGTTGCCGCTGCCCGTGTTCCCGCTTAATTTCACGGTGTCGCCCGCGCAATAAACGGTACGTCCGGTTATCCTTGCCGTCGGCGTGGGTTTGAATGTCACGTTCTGCCTTCCCTGGGCAAGGCACCCGCCGGGATTTTCCACCCGCATGGTGTAGGTTCCGCCCTTCTTCGCCGGATGGGACGGGGAACGGTTCACGACATGGCCGGGATTCCAGGTGTAGGTGTTGGCATCGGGTAATGACTGGTTTAAAGAGTTGAGGATATATGCATTTCCAAGGCAGAGGGCTGGAAAGGGTGGAACGGGTGGAAATTTTGACAGGCCGCCTCTCAAGGGAATTTCATTCACTACAACAACAGCCGTTAAAGTTTGGGAAACGCAGCCGTCGGGATTCTTCCCGTAGAAAGTAATGGTGTCTCCATCTGAATCTGCAGTTTTGTAAATATGGTATGGATTG
>JAITVP010000153.1 GCA_031285725.1 Bacteroidales bacterium | reverse complement strand
CCTCACCCAACAGGACGTGTGCGAGGGAATCCCTTACCCAACAGACAAACTGGCGATATTCGTTATTGGTGATCTCCGTTTGATCCATCCAAAAAGCGTCCACATTCACGCTTTTGGATTGGCTGGTAGAGGCGAAAAGCACATCTTGATCTCCAGGCCCCATCAAATAGTGACCAGCAGGAATATATACCATGCCAAACGGCGTTAGATCCAGCACGTCAGGACGGTCTTTCACGCCGACCAATTGACCATCGCCCTTGTTAGAACACGAACTTGCGAACAATAACGCGATGACTGCGATAGCTGCTACTTTTTTCATAGTGATGTATTTATTTATGTTATTCGAAACGCTTTGATTTCTTCAAATATTTTATTAGTATTGGTTTTTGTATATCGAACGGGAAGAGCCGTAACCGGAGAATACTTCTTGTTTATACAAGTCGAAGCAATACCGGATGAGGATTTCAATATCGCCGAAACTGCCCTTGGGGCGATATCCGATTTTGGTTGTGGTAATACTGTACGCCAACCCGGCTTCCAATCCTTTGAGGAAATTGTTGCTGGAATTGTGGAACGGCCGGGCACCCATCAAAATGGAAACCGCATCGTCCAACCGATATGACAATCCACCCCAAACCACACTGTTATACCTTGCAATGGCCATAAGGTCAAAGTTCATCATGGCCAAATCGGTACGAATGATGGCTGAAGGTTCGATGTTCCAGCTCGGGTTCCACGGAAGCGTCCAGATGTATCCTCCCGTAGCATAAAGTGTTCTTGGCGGTCTCTGAAATCCTTGACCTGACAGCACAAAAGCGGAATTATCCAACATTCGCAATATCGACACGCCGGCGAACCATCTTTCCGCTTTATAATATAAGCCGAAATTGAAATCCATATTCATTTCCGACTCGTTATACTCTTTGAGCAGAGGGTCATCTTGTACCGTTGCGTGTAGCTTGGAAACATCAAGGCTTTGGTTAATCATCACCACTTGCGCACCGATGCCCAACTTTCCGGGTCCCAAATTCAACTTGAACGCATACCCCAACTTGAGATTGATGTTGTTGTAGTAGGCGGCTTTGTCATTATCGATCGACAAGGCGAAAGCGCCCCTGATCTTGCGGGAATAGAACTCCACGTTGAACGCCATGTTTCGGCTCGAAATGTCATTGTAATTTTCCGTGGTGACAGATTCGTCGGACTGGGCAGGCTCTTTGATTCCCAAATATTGCTGCCTAAAGAAAGCGGTGAAGCACAACGTGTTGTTCTGTTCGCCAGCCGCCCCCGGATTATAGTTCAACGAAGCCCAAGGAAATAGAGTGATTTGGTAGTCCTTTTGAGCAAATAGACTGGGACAAGCCAACACAATGCATGCTAAGAAAATAATGCTTTTTTTCATTTCATTGTTCTTCGTTACTATTTGATTGAACATAGTAGAAAGTTTTAAGAATTAGCACATTATGTTTTAAAATCCGTTCTATTTTCCGCACGCATTTATCATCTACGAAAAAGAACTTGAAAATGTTACAACACTCGTGCTCACTCTTGAATTTTTCGAGCACCAAAAATACTAATATTTTCTCTTCATCAAATATGTCGCATTATTTTTTTCTTTTTTTCTATGCAAAACTAACATATTGATGTTAATAACGCAGTTTTAGGGGCGTATCTTGGGTCGAAATATTAAAAATGTGCCCGAAGTTGAATGTTGGCTATATGTATGGTCTTATTGCTTTCGGAAGCACGGCCGTTGTACGACAACTCAACCTGTAAGAACTCCGTGATGCTTGATTGGATGCCCAAATTCCATGTTAAGTTTTGCCCGTTTTGCAACCCTTCCAACATCTCATAACTGATGCTGGAATTTTCTTCCGCATTGTAACGGATGCTGTTCCATTGAACCGTTCCTGCCAAATTCGCCTTGTTCGCAATCCGGTAATTCGCTTGAAATTCCACTTGGTGTTGATACAATTTTTCTTCTCCGGAAAGGTTGATTTTTGTTTTGTAAGCATATGATAAAGAAAAATATATAGAGTTGTTATGCGAATACTGGATGAATCCCTTGGCGGAATTTTGTCGGATGTGGTAGGCTCGGTTCGCCAGATATTCGGAACTGTTTTTTTTATGACTGTTGTAATAATTCAACCGCAAAATCACTTTCCGGTGTGGTGTGATTCGGGTGATGATTTCGTGGGAATTTAATCGGTTTTGCTCAAATCCATAGTAAAGTAGACTTTTATCTTGCGTGATTTTCGCCAGATAATCAACACCCCAATACCGGCCGGTTTGGTTGAACGACAAATTGTTGAAAAAATTAATGTTGTTGTTGACTAATAATGAATCTCCTATATCGAAATTGAAAGGATTGTATGCTGAAAAACTATTCTCCACCGTGTTTTTTTGTGATGTTTGGAATGAAGCCACATTACCGAAACGGGAGATGAATTTCAGGATGCCTTTTTTCTGACTCCAGATATTCCGGGGTAGCCATTGTACGGTTTGCGTGAAACGATTGTTGGACGTAGTGATATATTCCGTCGTGTTAATCCAGATTTTCACATAGTTGGCCTGATCTTGAAAAGCGGAAATTTCGAACTCATCCAGCTCCTCGATTTCGTTACCGTTATAGTCAATCCAGGTGTGCGTGCCTTGGGCATCCGCTACCCGGAGGTAGGAGAACGTTCGTTTTTGCTCTAAACCGCTCCCGATTTCGTAGAAAGTGCTCAAGATAATGCTGTTTTTAACAAACCGTCCGTTGTATTCCAAACTTCCCGTCAGGAAATTTTCGTGACTGAATTTCTGCGATGAATCGGCCAGCTGGCTGTTCCGGAAAGTGAGATTCCCCTTGATCCGATTGTTCTTCAACTTGTTGATATCGAACGATCCGCTGATTTCGTTGTGGATATTTTGCAAAGATAATAGATCATTTACGGGATCGTATTCCAACCGGTTCATGTAGCTCAGATTGAAAAGATAGGGGAGCGTGTCGTTGTTTTTCAGAAAAACCGCGGCTTCATTGAATGCATAACTGCTCCCGATCAAGGAGTCGTTGTTGTTTTGTCTGAAAAAATTGATCTCGGCAATCTCCGTAATCCCGATCTCCACGGCTTTAAAAGATTGCGACAATCGTTGGTTAGTCTGGAAAAAACGACTGTTTTGCAACGAATCTTTGGAGGTCAAGAAAGAGTTGGTGCCGATGAGCGTGAATCCTTTCTTCTTGAAATCGTAATGGAGATAATTTTTGAAGATGTTCGTGTTTGTGGGGCGGGAGAAGAAGTTGAGCGCATAGCCGACGGCGCCGGTTTTCTCCTTGCGCAATTTTGTGCTGAATTGGAGGAAATGTTCATCATACATCGTGCTATAATCCTCTCTGATGTTGAAATTTCGGGCGAATTCTATATCCCGGAAACTCTCGGTTGTATAAAAGTTTCTACTGAGAAATTCATAATTGACGCTGTTCTCCCACCGCCAGCCATCCGATTTTTTCGTGAAGATCTTGCTTTTGTTAAAAAGCTCTACTTTGGCGGCAATACCGACATTATCTTTATCATCTAAAGAAGAAAACGTGTTTTGGTCGTGATTGGAAACGGCAAATTCACCTTTGATCCAACTGTTTTCTTTGAAGGTATATGCAGCGGAGATCGTCCCCAGTTGGACGAGTTTGGGCGTGGAGAGCAGCACCACCGGTTCGTAGTTTCCCTGTGGGATGTCGTTGATTGGTGACACCCAACGAAAAACCCGGCCATTGGAAGTGCTGTTGTCCAACACGTAATTCCCCTGTTGTGTTCCTACCAACGAAAAGGAGAGTCGGTAGAGGTCGTCGTTGGCATTGGTGGAGTGGATATAGATCGGTTCATATCGGATGCCATCCACAATGGTGTCGGTTTTGATGTAGAGGATTTCGTTGGCGTTGTAAGCGACAGAATCGGCCATCGGATAGAAGGCGCTGACGAAGTCGTCGCCGAGACCGGAGAGGAATAGTTTTTGGTCGTTGTTTAATTCCGGTTGTATCGATCGGTTTTTCTGATCTTGATCGTGATAAAAATTGACCCCGATCGTCAACTTGTTGTTTTTCTCGTGCGTGAACTCATTGGCGGAGAAGAGCGTGTAGTGCGAAAAGTAGTCGCTTCGGTATTGAAATTCCACGGTGATTCGCTTCTCAGTGGTGATCAGAATCCGTGAAGTGAACGTGATCTCCCCGGTGTTGTAATCCACTACGTAATCTTGATCTGCTCCCCGGGTCAGCAACCGGCCATCAAGATAAACCTGCTCGCTTCCGGATAAGATAATGATATTCAATTCATTTTGTTCTCCATGCAACTTGTACGGCCCTTGCACGCCGTTGATGATGCTGAGTTGTTGGCGGATGAATTTCCCCTTGTTCGTCCCGCCGCCGACCTGATTGTAAATACTGTTGTTAGAGTCGATTTTGTTATGGGCATATAGATCCATCCCCAACAATCTTTTGTTCAATAACATGAAATAACTTTTCCGTCCGGTAATATCTATATCGCCGGCATCCAAAAAGTATTGGTTCTTATATTTAAGATGGATGAAAATACGATCGAAATCTTGAATCATCACGGTATTTCCTTCGGGTTGGATGGGGAGGTTGCGATCGGTGATATTTGCGTTGACCTCCAGATCCTCAGAGAGCATCCCGGAAAGTTGCAAGTTGAGTGTGGAATTGAGTACCACGTCCTGATTGTTGCCCATGCTGAATCCGCGGGAGATGGAACCGGCACTTACAAACGCCGCCTCATCCCGCATGAAATCCGAAAACGTGGTGATCGGGATGGGTTGGGACTGATGATGAACTATGTTCCGCAAAACAATGTCGGTGGATCTATGCTGATACGTTTCCGCTAAACTGAACTGAAAAACCCGATAGGAAATTGCGGCGCGTTCTCCCAATATTGACCGGTCGGTGATCGTGATCGTTGCCGTGGGGTAATCGATTTCGAACTGTCCGGGAGCAAGCCCATATATGATATGTAGGGAATTGGAAATGATCGATAGTGAATCGAGTTTGATTTTCGTAGAATCCAATGCGAAGGTTTTTGTTTTCAAGTTGCTGTGATTCTGTGCAATAATACCCTGTGTGCCAGTCAGTATGGCAAAAAAAAGAAAAGTAGTGATGAGTTTTTTTTTCATTCAAAACAGGATGCGAAAATAGAAAACGCAAAAATACATCTAAAAAACTTTTTTCCGTACTTTTGTCTTTTTGTTTCTGTAATGTTGAATATTAATCCCCCAATTCCGAACTCCCAACTTTATGAAAAAACTCTCCCTTGCCGAACTCAACCGCATCTCCCTCGATGATTTCAAATCCAGGAAGAAGACACCATTGATTGTGATTTTGGACGACATACGGAGCATGAACAATGTCGGCTCTATTTTCCGGACGGCGGATGCTTTTGCCGTGGAGAAAATATACCTGTGCGGTATCACGGCCACCCCACCCAACAAAGAAATTGCGAAGACTGCTCTGGGCGCTACCGAAAGCGTGGAATGGGAATATGAAAAAGAGGTGCTCGAACTGGTCGGTCGACTCAAAACCGAGGGGTGGAAAACCTACGTTGTGGAACAAACTTCCAATCCTATCTTTTTGGATCAATTTCAGCCGAAAACGGACGATAAAATCGCCATTATTCTTGGCAACGAAGTCTTCGGGGTCAACGACCAGCTGCTCTCCGCGGTGGACGGTGCACTGGAAATTCCCCAATACGGCACCAAACATTCGCTCAACGTCTCCATCGCTTGCGGGATTGTGATTTGGGAGCTTTTCCGGAAAATGACTCAATCATTGAATCATTGAACTCCTAACAATCCGGTAGTGTGGCGAGTAGGCTTCATTGAACTCGCGGCTGTGGTGCCCAACGTAGTTTCCTTCGGCGAGTCGTTTGGTAATCTCTTCGAGATCGGTATCATAATGGGGAAGGGAAAGGTTCATGGATCGTATGATCGTTTCGATTTGTGTCCATTCGCTTCGCCACTCTTCCACGGAGATGGGTTCAAGTTCATTGGCACTTTGAATCAGAGCGTTTAACAGTGAATCGGGCGTGATCACGCCCTCTTTCACGGCTGAGAGATTGACACGATAGAAATTATGCTCCCATCCGATCGGTTCCAGCAGAGGGCCGGATGAGACTGTGAAGGAATCCAATTCGCGTAGTAAATAGTTTCGGGCAGCTGCCGTGTCGTTGATCAAATGCCCCGGGCCAAAACGATCTTGGAAGAAATTCTTGTACAGATCTTTCAGGGTTGATTTCGGATAGGTCTCCATCTGATATGCCACCGCCTCTCGCACCTTCCGTTCAAAATCTCCGTTTTTTGGGGAGCAACTCAAAAATGTTAACGCAATAAACAGGGGGATATATTTTTTCATAAGCTTTTAGATTAACGATTAATTCTCTTCGTATTTTACTACCTTCTCCGCCACCTTCATAATCATCTCGTCTTGTTCTTCATAAATAGTGATAATCCGGGGGGATTTGTTTTCAAGGAGTTGGACTATTATATCCACGGTTTGTGCCAATTTTGCGTTTTTCAGTTCGCATTCCCACACGGTGGCGATTGTCCAGCCTTGTAAGCGGAGTTGTTCTCTCACTTTCAGATCTCGGCTTTGGTTTTTGGCAATCTTTGTTGACCAAAATTCGGAATTACTTTTAGGAACTCTATTCCCGCCGCACGCTTTGTGTCCGTGCCAGAAACAACCGTTAACGAAGATCACGGTTTTGTATTTGGGCAGCACGATATCGGGTTTGCCGGGCAACTTCTTGTCATGGATGCGATAACGGTATCCCTTGGCAAACAGTGCTTTTCGCAGCCTTATCTCTGGTTTCGTATCCTTCGACCGTACTCTGGCCATCACTTCAGAGCGTTTCGTTTTATCCCAAATATCCATGAAATAACGGTTAATTGTTAATGAGTTGCATTTATTCGTTAGAAAAAGAGTGCAAATATAGTTAGGATTTGTGATTATGTGCAAAATTGAAACCTGTATGCCTAAAAAATGAAACACAGTTGACATGGATGGGATCAATTTTAAAGTTTCCCGATGAGCCTATATAAAGGAACGATATTGTCAGGGCGATTAGTCGGGCTCGAACCGACGACCTTCGGAACCACAATCCGACGCTCTAACCTGCTGAGCTATAATCGCCATATTTTGAGGGCGCAAAAATACATTTTTTTTCTTTCCAATCAACCGTCATTTTCGATTTCTCATTTTTTATTCCAATTCCCAATCCTCAATCTTTAAATCTTCATCTTGTAGGATTGCCAAGTAGTTGTGGTAGCGGGAGATCGGAATTTTTCCCTCTTCCACCGCTTGGATGACGGCACACCCGGGTTCGTGGATGTGCAGGCAGTTGTTGAACCGGCAGCAGTTGTTGTATTTCCTAATTTCCGGGAAATAGTCTCTGATTTCTTCTTTACTGTATTGAATCAGACCAAACTCCTTGATGCCGGGCGTGTCAATGATGAAACCGTCCTCTTCCGTGGGGAACATCTGGGCGAAAGTGGTCGTGTGTTTGCCTTTCTGGTGATACGAGGATATTTCACCGATTTTAAGGTTCAGATGGGGAAAAATAGTATTAATAATAGCGGACTTCCCCACGCCGGAATGTCCGCTGAAAAGCGATACTTTGTTTTGCATTTTTTCCCCTATTTCTTCGATCCCTTCTCCGGTAACGGTGGAACAACGCATTGTTTCATACCCGATGCCGCGGTACATGTCTTCTATTTTTTTAAGGATTCCCTTTTCCTCCTCATCGTAAATATCCATCTTATTGAAAATCAATACGGATGGAATTCGGAAACCTTCGGCGGCAATCAGGAAACGGTTGATGAAACCCAAGGAGCTGCGGGGTTCCCGCAAGGTGACGACTAAGAAGACCAAATCAATGTTTGCAGCGATCAGATGGTTAATTTTCGACAATTTTGTGGATTTCCGATCGATATAGTTCTTTCGCGGGGCGATCTCGGTGATATATCCGGATTGGTCAGCTTCCACAATGAATCTTACATGGTCGCCTACCACGACGGGATTGGTGTTTTTACTCCCTTTCAGGCGGAATTTCCCTCGTAAACGGCAAGCCACCGTCTCGCCGTTTACCTTACGTACATCGTACCAACTTCCCGTTGATTTTGTAACAACTCCAGGTATACTATTTACCATTTTTTTTCGTTTGCATGATCGTTAAAATAATGCGCAAAGGTAGGGAAAAAGGGAAAATGAAAAAACACGGCCTCCTCTTCTTCTTCATGCTCACCACTCTCTCCGCTTTCGCCCAACGGGCGACGTTGTCGGGGGTGGTGAAAAATGCCGCTGACGGGGAGACTGTTTTCGGGGCTTATCTATTGTTGGTTAACATGTTGGATACGGAAGACGTGAAATACACCACCACGAACAATGCCGGATTTTACACATTCTCCGTGGCTTCCGGAGACTACATCCTGCAAATCAATATGACGGGATTCAAAACGATAACGGATACGTTGTCGATCACGCAGAATATCCGCAAAAACTATGAGGTCGCGAGTGAGGTCATGATGATGAAGGAGGTAGTGGTGACGGCGGAGCGGCGGGACGAGAATGTGAGCAGCGTGAACGTCGGGCGGGTGGATATGAAGATTGAGAGTGTGAAGGCGTTGCCGGCATTGTTTGGGGAACCGGACGTGATCAAGGCAATCCAGCTTCTCCCGGGGGTGCAGTCGGGCGGTGAAGGAAACTCGGGGTTCTACGTGCGCGGCGGGAACGCCGACCAAAACCTCATCCTGCTGGACGAAGCCACCGTTTATAACGCCAGCCATCTTTTCGGATTCTTTTCTGTATTTAACGCTAACGCTGTCAAGAATATAGAACTTTACAAGTCGGGAATTCCCGCTTATCACGGTGGACGTTTGTCTTCCATTTTGGACGTGCGCCAAAAAGAGGGAAACATGAAAATTTTTTCGACGGATGGCGGTATAGGCCTGATATTCTCCAACTTAACTGTCCAAGGGCCAATCAAAAAAGACAAAGCCTCATTCATTATTTCCGGACGAAGGACCTACATTGACTTACTGATTCAGCCGTTTCTTAAGGAGACCAGTCCGCTGAAGGGCACTGATTTCTATTTTTACGATTTGAATGCGAAATTGAATTACCGGATCAACGACAAACACCATATTTTCTTGGGTGGCTATTACGGAAAGGATCTGTATGGTTTCAAATCGGAGAACGGCGGGATCAACACCCATTTCAACTGGGCGAATGCGGCGGCCTCTATGCGTTGGAATTACATCATCACACCCAAACTGTTCCTCAATACTTCGTTGACATTCAGCGATTACGACTTCGGTACCGAAATGGCCATCGACGTTTACCGGTTCAAACTTATCTCTGGTGTCCGAGACTATGCCTTGAAGAGCGACCTGACATGGTGGTTGCCCGATAAACCGCATGTTTTCACCTTCGGTGCGCATTACATCTTTCACAAGTTCAATCCCAACAGTTACGAAATTGAAGCCGGCACCGATAACCAGTTTTCCATGCCGACTTCTACCAATTACTATGCCAACGAGCTCTCCTTGTACATCAATGATGAGTTCGAAGTGGGAAAACGGTTCAAGTTCAATGCCGGTCTGCGGTTCAGTTGGTTTTCACACATAGGTAGTTTCACCCGCTATATTTTGGATGAGTTCGACAATGTGGTTGATTCGACCGTCTACAAACCGGGCGAGGTCATTAAATCCTATTTTGGTCTCGAGCCGCGGCTCTCCGCCCGTTTTCTGATCCATGACAAACTTTCCCTTAAGGCTTCATACACACTGAATAATCAGTACCTACATCAAGTTTCGATGGCATCGATCTCGCTGCCCACCGATGTTTGGATGCCCTCCACCGATTTGATTAAACCACAGATGGCCTCCCATTTTTCGTTGGGATTGTATTATAATTTCAAGGATAACATGTACGAGTCATACGTGGATGGGTATTATAAAAAAATGTACAATCTCATTGAATATCAAGATGGTATCGATTTGAGTTCTGTCACTAAGAATCCGGATCAATTATACACGATCGGCGAAGGACAATCATACGGGGTAGAGTTTTATCTGAAGAAAAACAAAGGGAAATTCACGGGATTTGCGGGTTACACACTCTCGTTCACTACCCGGGAGTTTGAGGATTTAAACGAAGGGAAACCGTTTTATGCCCGTTACGACCGCCGCCACGATGTATCCCTGACTTTATCTTACGAAATTATCCGCAATAAACTCTCTGTCAGTGCCGTGTGGATTTTGTCCAGTGGCAACACGATGACGGTGCCCACGGGATTGTATCTTTACGGCGGCACCTACATCACGGAATACAGCGAACGAAACGCTTACCGCATGCCCTCCTATCACCGGTTAGATCTTTCGGTCGATTGGACGATCGCCAAGCGGAAACGGTTTGAAACAGGGATAAATCTATCCATTTATAATGTATATAATCGCAAAAATCCGTTCTTTATCTTCATAGACACGGAGATTGACCTGAATCCGGCAGAAGGAAGCCCATACATCGCCATGCAGGCCTACCAAATGAGCCTATTTCCTATCCTCCCTTCATTAACTTGGAATTTTAAATTTTAAACCATGGGAAAAACGTTCCTCCTATTCATACCCCTTTTCTTGTTTTTCGTTTCTTGCCAAACGGAAATCGACATTACCTTGCCCGATTACCACGATAAATTGGTGGTAGAAGGCACCATTGAAACGGGTAAACCGGCCATGGTAATCTTATCGACAAGCATGCCTTATTTTTCGGAATACGACTTGGGCTTTTCCGAGGAAGACATTGCGTTGTATATTGCCATGCTGTTGACCAATCCTGACACGCTGCCTATCCTGCTCGCCGACAAATATATCACCAACGCCAAAGTCACCGTCACCTCCAGCAAAGGCGAGAGTGAGGTGTTAAAGTTCGGATTTACGTTGGATGCGCCGCTCTTTTTCGCCTACATTGGGGAAAATCTCATTGGCGAAGAGAATACGGAATACACACTTCACATTGATTGGGATAATAAAGAATATTCTGCGAAAACCACTATTCCACACACCTTTAGTCCGGATTCGATATGGTTTCATGGAATCAACGACACGATCGCCACGCTGCGAATGCTCCTCAACGATAACGTCGCCACTAACGATAATTATCAATTCAAAGTGAAACTCGAAAGTGAAAAGGTGACTGATCGGCTGTGGGCTTACACCATGCCGATTGTGTTTGACGACAAGACGTTTAACGGGTTAGAGTTCAACTATGAACTGTTGCGCGCAATCCCTTCCACGCTCTTCGCCGGCAGTTTGAGCGACGAGGATCGTTCGGAATACTACCGTCATTATTACAAACTTGGCGACAAGGTAACCATCAGCGCTGGCTTGATAGACCACACTTCCTACCGTTTCTGGTCCACAGCGATGGCGGAAATCGCATTCGGTCAAAATCCGTTCATGAGTCCGGCTCCAATTGAGGGCAACATCACCTGTAGCACCGGCGAGAAGGTGCTTGGTGCCTGGTGCGGATATGCGACAAGTGTAAGGGTGATGGAATTTACCCAAGCACCCTCAAAACCAACTCCTTAATCAACTCTTCATCTGAAGAGTTGTTGTTTACACCTTTGGCTTTTAGGTCAAATTCTCTAAATAAAGAGATGATTTTTTGCAATTCCGAAACGGTATAGCGTTGGGCATAGCTGATGTTGAGTTGTTGCACGTAGGGATGCATATTGCCATAGATAGCAGCCATTGTCTCTTTAGAATGGTCGGGAGCTAAATGGTAGGCGAGCATCCGGTGGAAAAACGGATAGAGTACCGCCACGATTTTCACGATGGGATTTTCCTTGCTGTTTTGCGCCAGATTCAAGGCGATTTTGGTGCTTTTTTTGTTATTGCGTTCACCTAAGGCGGTCTGTAATTCAAAAACATTGTACTCTTTGCTGATCCCGATATATCTTTCCACAATATCGGGGGTGATTTTGCTCCCTTCCGGTAGGAAAATCTTCAGTTTTAACAATTCGTTATTGATGCGGGTGAGGTCGTTGCCGATGCTTTCAGCCACGATATTGGCGGATTGCACATCCATAGAAAATTGATGCTGTGTGGCTTGACTTTGTACCCAAGAGGCTAGTTTATTGTCTTTTATCTTTTCTGACGTGAAAACAATCCCGTTTTTCTCAAAGGGCTTGTATTGCGCCGCTTTTAATTTTCCATATTTATGACAGATCACCAAAATCGTAGCAGGGGAAGGATTGGCTGCGTAATCTTTGAGTAAGTCAATGTTTTTCAGTCCTTTGGCTTCTTTTATGATCACCATGCGATAGGGCACGCCAAACGGAAATTCCCGGGCCGCCGCAATCACGAACACCGCATCCACCTCCTTGTCGTTAGCGTAGAAGAGCATTTGGTTGAAATCTCGATCAACTTCCGGCATGACGTTTTCTTCCAGATAATCAGAGAGTTGATCAATGAAAAACGGCTCCTCGCCCATGAGGAGATAAAGGGGAGCGAACTCTTTTTTTTGCAATTTGCTTAGGATCTCTTCAAAAGTCATGGTAGTTACTCGTAGTAGTCGAATTTTAGATGTTTGACTTCTATTCCTTTATTTATCAATTGGTTAAGTGCATCAATGCCGATTTTCAAATGTTCAATGGAATATTTCTCGGTCACGACACGGTCACTTTTTTCGGTTTTCACACCATCTGATATCATGGGTTGGTCGGAGACCAGCAGGAGAGCACCGGTGGGGATTCGGTTGTAAAATCCCACGGATAAGAGCGTTGCGGTTTCCATATCCACGGCGGTGCAACGGATTTTTTTCAGATACTCTTTGAACCTGCTGTCGTGTTCCCAAACCCGGCGGTTGGTGGTATAAACCGTTCCTGTCCAGTAATCGCGGCCGTAGTCGCGGATGGAGGCAGAGATCGCCTTCTGCATATTGAACGCCGGTAACGCAGGCACCTCCATCGGGAAGTAGTCGTTGGACGTTCCTTCGCCGCGAATGGCTGCAATCGGCAACAGGTAATCGCCCACATTGATATACTCTTTCACCGAACCGGTTTTCCCTAGGAAAAGGATCCCTTTGGGCATCACCGCAGTGAGCAAATCCATGATCGTGGCCGCCATTGGACTGCCCATTGAGAAGTTGATGATGGTGATATTATTGCTGGTGGCGCACTGCATGGGTTTGTCCACTCCTCGGATCGGCGTGTCCATGAGAACAGAAAAATTGGAGACATAGTTGCTGAAGTTAGTGAGGATCACCCACCGGCCGAACTCCTCCAACTGCATGCCCGTGTAGCGGGGCAGCCAATTTTCTACAATGTCTTTTTTGTCGTTCATGTCTTCACTCCTGCATTCTATTTTCCTGCCGCCGCTTTCACTGCCACGATTGTGGCATTCAGCAGTGGTTGTACGGAAAGTTCTTCGCCTATGGCTTCTTTCATCCACACATTTGGGGTCTTCCGTCCGATTCTAAAAATACGTTCCACTTCCTGTCCTAAATTTTTTCTTTCCAAGTAGTTTTCCATTTGGAAATCAATCACATGCCCGATCGGATAAGCGGAGAGATATAATGGCGCGTCGATCATGTGCGAATAGATCGCCAAAATCGTCTGGTCTTTAGTTTTAAAAATAGGTTCGTAGTATTGATTCCACACCTCTTTTGCGATTTGCACCACGGCGTTTTTCAGTTGCGCCGCCGTTGCGTTGGGGTTTCCGTACATCCATTGCCAAACTTTGATGTCGACCATCGCCACACCCATGATTTCATAACATCCCCAAAAGCAGTCCAACGTATTGAGGTACTGTGCTTTCTCATCTTCATTTTTCAATCCTAACAGATCCAAATCCCTTGTTTGGAAAGTGAACGCCAGCGCTTCGGTGAAAGCGGTGTTTGGCACGCCTCGCAGGAAATAGTTCGGCACGTTGTGCAGCGAGATCGTCTGCTCCACGTTATGTCCAAACTCGTGAATGCCAATATTATATCCTTTATAATCCATGCCATTTTCCCCGATTCGGGTACGCAACCGCGCATTGTCGCTCCGCATTGCCGCCTCCCATGCGTGGCCTGCGCCCACGGAAGCATCCACAGTGATGTGGTTGGTGATGAAACGGGCGCGTTCCGGTGTGAAACTCAAATCCATCAAAATCCGTGGCAGATCCTTCTCGAAAGCCTCTTTGTCCGGATATTTCTCCTGGACAATCTGATCCAACTTGTTCTGATCCATTGAGCTGCGACTCTTGAACCCATCATACCAAATATCGAAAGGCTCCAATTTACGTCCCAATCGTTTGGAAATCAGTTTTGCCACATCCGATACCTGGGAGGAAGAGAGTAACTCGTGAAACAATCTTTCCGTCTCTTTTACCGAAATCTCGTACTCATCGTTAAACTTCCGATCAATATAGGTTGATTTTTCACCGTAATATTCATCCGTCGCCTTGATGGCATTGAAAATATTCAGCAATTGTTGGTAGCGAATATTGTTTTCCGATTTCCCTTCAAGCTCGATATACGAAGAATTTACTTCGATAAACGTTTGGTTAGAAGATGGATACCAAATGTATTCATATTTGTTGATCACATCTTCCGGGATGGATTGATCGATAATACGTTTCATGATATTATAAACGATGCGTTGTTTCTCCAGTCCGTTTTTTGTGTCGGCGTAAGCGGATTTCAATTCGTCGCGCAGCCCCCAGTGGGAGATCAGCACTGTGCTTATCGGCCAATATTTAATGTTTTTGTTACTCCAAACTTGTCCCATGTAGATGTTGTAGTTGGAGATATAATTATCCGCTTTGGTCGTGGCGGTGTTGACTCGTTGTTGTTGAAAAGCCGGCACCCGGGAGGTGAAAATGTCACCCAACCGCACGTATCCCCAGTCCAAATCACTCCACGTTGCCCCGTTTTTCGTCTTTTCCTCCAGCGTGAAATGGGGGAAATTAAGCATGATGATGAAAGCAATCTTGTTGTTGAACATATCATCGTTGAAATGCGACAATCCGTTGTAGGCACCGAAAAACTGGTCAATGGGCAGGTTTTCGATTCCACTCACATGAGTAGGCATTAGCAAGTCTATTATCACCCGGTTATTATGGCCGAAAATAGACTCGAAATTCTCACAAATTCGGTAAAAAAGTTTCTCTTTGTCCGCCTGGGTCTTGCATTGGTGTTCCTCGCAAAACTGCTGGAACTCCTCTTGCGTGCCGTCGGAGGGCAACCAGAGTGCCGCCGACTGCGCCACACCCCGCTCGATCACGTGTTGCGGAATGGAACTTTTCCGTACTAATGAATTGGTGACTCGATCCACCGCATTTTTGTCAATATTTGATGTGGCCATCATTGGGGTTGATAAACATAACAATGTAATAACCAGCAAAGTAAATAACTTTTTTTTCATAAAAAATAGACTCTTTTCTGTTCATAAAATTTAGGGGCGAAAGTACGGAAATAAACTGAATAAATGAGAGGGCAATTTTGCCTCTTGCTATCTCGTGTTTTTTACGAACTATGCAGAAAAAAATAGTTTCATTATCCATAATTTCACAGAAAAAATTTATTTTTGTACCCTTAAAAATCAAAAAATGAGATCACCCCATCTGTTTCAAAGCCTCATCGCCTGCCTTTTGGTGATGATCGGCCTGTTGACCCTGGA
>JAITVP010000128.1 GCA_031285725.1 Bacteroidales bacterium | reverse complement strand
GATTACCTCTTTCATCCACATATAGAGTTGGCCGCGGGTTTCTACCGAAGCCGCCTTTGTGTCCTCAATCCGGTTTCCCTTGTGATTTTTGTGCGACTGGAACCCATTTCTTTTCCCTGCCACACTGAAATCCTGGCACGGAAATCCTCCCGTCACCATGTCTATATTTTCTGGAAAGACTTTCTCTCCGTTTCGATGGCGTTTCACCAAATCAACAATGCTGTCGGTGTGAAACTCCTGCGCATCGTGTCCACGTTTGGAAAAATGGTGTATCCAGGCGTTTTTGGCGGCCGGTAGAATATCATTGGCGAAAACGGTGGAGAATCGGGTCTTCTTTAGCCGTACGAAACCATTGTTCAATTTTTTATCGATGAAATGTGGCGTAAGATTTTCATTAATAGAGGATTTCAATACATCAAAATTTCCTTCAAATCCCATATCCATCCCTCCGCAACCCGAAAACAATGAAAGTACACGCAACGTCTCATTTTTTTGATTATTGGTGTCGATTTTTTGTTTTTTCGAATTTTCTTTGGGCATAATTTATTGATATAAAAATTATTGCGTTTTTAATTTTGGAAAATCAAAGATAGGGATATAAATTGAAAATATTGTTTGAAGAACAGATAGATGATGCAGGATTTGCGCAGATTTTTTGTATTTTTGCCGAAATTTTTTCAGCGATGAAATTTAATTCAACATATTGCATAACCTTTAAAGATAAAAGGAGGATATTATTTTGTTAAAAGGCAGAAGTTTAATCGATCCTTCGGATTTTAACAGGGACGAGTTTCGTGAAATATTTGATTTAGCTCACGAGATCATTGAAAATCCGGAAAAATTTAATAAGAGTTGCGAGGGTAAAATCTTAGCAACTCTTTTTTATGAACCAAGTACCCGAACCCGTTTCAGTTTCGAGGCGGCAATGTTGCGTCTGGGCGGCAAGTTCATCGGCTTCTCCGAACCCAATTCCAGTTCGGCGGCCAAAGGGGAAAATCTTGCCGACACCATTCGCACGATCGAGTGTTATGTGGACATCGCCGTGATACGCCATCCCAAGGAGGGCGCACCCAACGTAGCAAGTCAGTATGTCTCTATCCCGTTGATCAATGCGGGTGATGGCGGTCACCAACATCCCACCCAAACTTTGACCGATATCCTAACGATTGAACGGCTAAGAGGGGATGTGGAAAATAAGACCTATGGTTTCTGTGGCGACCTCAAGTTTGGACGTACCGTGCATTCGCTCATCAAATTCCTCAGTAATTATGAAGGGGTGAAATTCATCATGATCTCGCCCGAAGAGTTGCGCATGCCCGAATATATCCGCGAGATCATCAAGAAGAAAAACATTCCTTTCGAGGAGGTGGAGAAGATGGAACCCTACATGAGCGACCTTGATTTCTTATACATGACCCGTGTGCAACGCGAGCGTTTTTTCAACGAAGAGGACTATATTCGTTTGAAGGACAGGTTTATTTTGGACAAAGACAAGATGAGATACGCCAAAAAGGACACTTACATCCTGCACCCGCTTCCCCGCGTGAACGAGATCAGCCTCGAGGTGGACAATGATCCGAGGGCGCAATATTTTGCACAGGCCAAAAATGGCATGTATGTACGTATGGCATTGATTATGAAATTATTAGGAATAAAATAATTGCTATGTTAGAAATTACCAGTATAGAAAAAGGGATCGTCATCGACCACATTCCAGCCGGATACGGCATCCAGTTGTTCAATTATCTGAGGTTGGATAAGGCGGAATACACGGTGGCGCTAATCAACAATGCCTACAGCAAAAAAATGGGACGGAAGGATATTATCAAAATTAACAATGAAATCGACATTGATTATCAATTTTTGGGATTAATCAATCCGGATATCACCGTGAACATCATTGACCAGGGCAAGATTGGAAAAAAGGTGCAATTGGAGGTGCCCACTACCGTCACCAACATCATCAAATGCAAAAATCCACGTTGCATCACTTCCATCGAAAACTATTTCGATCAAGTGTTCCATTTGGTGGATAAAGAGAAAAGATCCTACCGTTGCGAATTTTGTGATGATATTGTGGTACCATTCCCACGATAGGAGAAAAGCGAGAGGTATACCGGCAAGTGATCCGCATATCCGCCATAGTATCTTGGGCCGAGGTAGGTGCGGAAAGGCTTTTCGCCGCCGTAGCGCTTGTCGGGTTCCATCATAAAGTCGGCTTTGAAGATGACGGCTTTGCGGTTTGCCACTTGTAACGAATGGTTATCCAGTAACAAATTTCCAGATACGATCAACTGATCCAGACATCCCCAAAACTCCTCATGCTTATGGGAGCCTATGTTTTCCAACGAGGAGAAGGAAGCCATGAGATTGTACAGCTTTTGTGGATCCACATCTTTCGTAATTCGTTGCGCTTGTAGGTAAATTTGTATACTCTCGTCATAAGGATAGTCATTGAAATCACCCATGATGATGATATTGGGTGTATGGTTTTTATGACAGATGGAATCATACTTTCTCCGTACCACTTCCGCATAATAGTTTCGTTTGGGGATGGTGGGTGCATATCCGCCATAGCGCGAAGTCCAGTGATTGACAAAGAGGTGTAGCGTGTCGCATTGATGAACGACAGCCATAACATACAGAATATCACGATTTTGGGATGATGGCTCAAAAGGAAAAACCACCGGCAACGGCTCGCTGTGCAAAATCTCTACCTGATCCGGACGATAAAGCAAGGCGACATCGATGCCGCGGCTATCGGGAGAGTCGTAATGGATAAACCGGTAGCGGTAATTTTTCAACGGGGAGTTATAACACAAATCCCTGAGAGTTTTGGCATTCTCAATTTCCGCAAGACCCACAATCCCGGGTGGATCGCCCGCTCCCATCGCTAGGATCACCTTTCCGATGTTACTAATTTTCCGGTAATACCGTTTGTATGTCCAACCGTTGAACCCTTCCGGCGTAAAAGCATCGTCGTTTTTTAGCGAATCATTCGCCGGATCGAACAGATTCTCCGCATTATAGAATGCCACCTTGCAATATAGCGTATCTATTTGGGCATAAGTGATATAAAAAGAAAAAAAGAGATGGAAAAGAAGTAGTTTTTTGAGCATGACGAGTAATTTTAATTTAAAAAAATAATTAATAATTAACGAAGATAATCGGAGAATATTGTTTAGGTGTTTAAGCGTAGAGATGGCAAGTATCATCAATACTTAAACACCTTAACAACACTTATTAACGTTTCTCTCTTAATAAATTATTTTTCACAAAACGCTGTGTGCTATTTTTTCTGTATTTTTGCACGACAATTTAAAAACCTTGAAGATGAAAAGATTACTTCAGATCATTCCACTTATCGCAACGATAGCTCTGCTTTTTCTTTTTACCACTTGCGAGAAAGACACCACCTGCAAGGCCCGTATCATTTGCCGTTACACGACAACTGGATTGGACACGCTTGATGTGGTTGATAGCGTTTTTGTGGTCTTTGGAAAACCAACCTTTGCAGAATTTGCGCAAGATTCAGGTATCACGAATATTAACGGCGAATATGAGACTTCTTTTAAATATGAAGCGTTACTCGATATAAACGCTTATGTCACCAAGAAAGATTCTGTGGATGGATTTGAAGTTGAAATAGACTACGTTGGGAAAAATGAGATCAAACTTGTGCCCGGCGAGACGGTAGAGAAGGTGGTACTAATGATGCCGCAATAATCTCTTTCATCTCGTTCATTGAAACGGCAGCACAGCATGGTGCTGTTTCGTCTTGTTTAACTAAATTTAAAATTTTGAACAGAAAGAATTTAAGTTTTCTTTTTCTCGTCTTTGCTTCAGCAATCTCGTTTACATTCATTATCTTAATCTCCGCCAGAAATCCCAAGGAATATGTTTCGGTGGAAGAGTTGCTGTTGACAGAAAAAGATTTAGAACGAAGTAATTACGACACAATCTACGCATTACTCTACATCAACGCCTCCGACTACTTCATCTACAAAGGAACGCCCGCCGGATTTCAATACGATTTGTTGAAGGAACTGGGTAGATCTTTGCAAAAAACGATCATTATCGACCTGGAAAGTGATCCCCAAGTTAGCTACAATGCTATTTTTTACCGGAAGTATGACATCGTGGCGATGGATTATTTTGAAAAACCTTGGATAGATTTTTACCTAACCCACTCGTTGCCACATTCTTCCACCCATGCCGTGCTCATTGAAAACACTGATTATGGTCCAGATTCCCTGTTGAAGAAAACGTTGCACGTGCCCGCTTTTTTCCCAATTAGTATTAATAAAAATTCTTTACCGTACGCTAAGGATTGGGAAATCGTTTATCATCAAGAATATAAAATTGACGAGTTGGTGGAAATGATGCAGCAGGGTGAAATCCATTACATTGCATGCGATTACAATGAGGCAATCACTATCCTTCCGTTCTATTCGGAGCTGGAGATGACGGCACCGTTGAGTGCGCCGCGGAAAAGGATTTGGACACTCAAGTCCAACAATGATTCCATCAATAATGAGATCAACGGTTGGCTAATGGAATTTAAGGAAACACCCAAATACAAGCGGTTGGTGAAACGCTACCTGACAGAAAGTTCACCGGTAATTGTGCAATCGTTCACCAACAACATGGGCAAACAAATTTCCCGTTTCGATGACATTATCAAAAAAGAGGCTGAAAAACACGATTTTGACTGGCGTTTTGTCGCATCACTCATCTATCAAGAGAGCAAATTCATTGATGGATTGGTTGGTCGTGGTGGCAGTTACGGTCTCATGCAGCTGATGCCCACAACCGGTTCCCGTTTTGGAGTAAATCAAAATTCATCGCCGGAACAACAGATCAAGGGTGGCGTGGCTTATCTCAACTATCTGCGGAAAATGTTTCCGGATATCGAAGATCCCCGGGAACAGATGAAATTTATCGCCGCCGCCTACAACTCCGGTCCGGGGCATATCCATGATGCGCAACGTTTGGCTGAAAAATATAAACAAAACCGTCTTTCCTGGGATGACGTTTCCCATTTCCTTACTTTGAA
>JAITVP010000106.1 GCA_031285725.1 Bacteroidales bacterium | reverse complement strand
AACTTCAGGACACATCTGAAAAGATTGTGCCGCAAGACGATATGCTTCTCAAAGAGTGTCGAAGTGCACGATAAATTGATAGGACTGTATATTGAAAAACACTATTACAAATCCAATGTGTTCAGCTAAATTGAGGCACTACCCAATTTTTCTTTTCAGAGGAACAAAGGTAGAGAAATTTTTCATGTTTTCTGATAGTTGGCAATACTTCGACAAAGGGAAATGGATAGTCAAATTTGGAGTGTTTGCAATACGACAAAATACAAATGTTTGATAATCTATTGATTGTCAAACATTTAAACGGAATGAATGGAAGGAGCAGATCTCCATTGGAATTAATAATGAATAGTTAATAATGCAACGAGGGGGTCGAATTTTCATCCAACCCCTTCGTTATTAACTATTCATTATCAATTATTAATTATAGTTACTTGCCCGCCAACTTCCTATACTGTTCATATCTCCACATCGCATTGTATTGCGTAGCGTCGAACAATTCTTTCGCTTCGTCGGGGAAACTCAACTGCAGGGACGAGTAACGAACCTCGCTTTGGATGAACTCTTGGAATTTGTTCCAATCCGGTTCTTTGCTGTCGAGCATGAACGGATTTTGATCGGTGCCTTCCAAATCGGGGTTATATCTCCAGAGGTGCCAGTATCCGCAATCCACCGCCAGTTTTTCTTCCATCTGCGTTTTGCCCATGCCTGCTTTGATGCCGTGGTTGATACAAGGCGCATATGCGATAATCAACGAAGGTCCGTGGAATGCTTCCGCCTCTTTCACCGCTTTGAGGAATTGAGCCTGGTTCGAGCCCATTGCCACTTGTGCCACATAAACGTAGCCGTAAGATTTTGCGATCATACCCAAATCTTTCTTGCGGATTTTTTTACCGGAAGTAGCGAATTTAGCTACAGCACCTGCCGGAGTCGATTTGGATGACTGTCCACCAGTGTTACTGTAAACTTCGGTATCCACGACCAATATGTTCACATTCTCGCCGGAAGCCAACACGTGGTCCAATCCACCGAAACCGATGTCATAGGCCCAGCCGTCGCCACCGAAGATCCATTGTGATTTTTTTGCCAAATATTGTTTTAAATCAACAATTTCCCGGCAATATTTGCAATCGCATTTGGAAGCCAATGCCACGATCTGATCGCCCAGTTTTTTGCTTTCCACACGGTCTTCGCGGATCTCGATCCATTTTGCAAACAACGCTTTCAGTTCGTCAGTGCAGCAAGTGCAACCTGCGATAGCTTCATGCATGATTCGCTCAATACGGTCACGCATTTTGTGAACCGCCGTGGCCATACCGAATCCATACTCAGCGTTATCTTCGAACAATGAGTTTGACCAGGCCGGACCGTTGCCGGTTTTGTAGTTTTTGCAATACGGTGTCGCCGGAGCGGAACCGCCATAGATAGAAGAACATCCGGTCGCATTGGCAATCATCATTTGCTCGCCGTAAAGTTGCGTGATCAGCTTGATATATGGCGTTTCACCACAACCCGCACAAGCTCCGGAGAACTCGAACAACGGCTGTGCGAACTGGCTGTTTTTCACGTTCGACGTCACATCCACCAAGTGGTCTTTGTATGTCACTTTCTTTTGTGCATAGTTCCAACGATCCACTTCGCCCTTTTGCGAGTCAAGGTATTTCATTTCCAATGCTTTGGTTTTTGCAGGACAGACATCGACGCAATTGCCGCAACCCATACAATCCAAAACGGAAACTTGCATGCGGAAACGTAAGTCTTCCAAGCCTTTACCGATTGCCTTCAACGTTTCAGTACTTGCCGGCGCATTTTGCAACTCCGCTTCGTCGAAAAGAACCGGACGAATTGCAGCGTGAGGGCACACGTATGAACATTGGTTGCATTGGATACAGTTTGCGGGAATCCACTCGGGAACGTTCACTGCCACACCGCGTTTTTCATACTCGGTCGTGCCTGCCGGGAAAGTACCGTCTTCATAACCAATGAACGCACTCACCGGAAGATCGTTGCCTTTTTGCGCCAACATCGGCTCAGCCACGTTCTTGATGAATGCGGGAATATCCCTTTTATCTTCTTCTTTCTTGATTTCGATAGATGCCCACTCTGCCGGAATGTCCACTTTCGTGATCGCCGCGCCAGCGTCAACAGCGGCATAGTTCATCTTCACAACATTTTCACCTTTCCGTCCATAAGAATGGTCAATCGCTTCTTTCATTTCTTTCACCGCCAATTCGTAAGGAATCACATTGGAAATTTTGAAGAACGCCGATTGCAAGATCGTATTGGTACGGTTTCCCAGACCAATACCTTCTGCGATTTCCGTGGCGTCGATGATGTACATGTTGATGTTGTTCATCGCCAAATATTTCTTCACGTGATCGGGTAATTGTGCTTTGGTGCCTTCCACGTCCCAAGTGGAATTGTACAAGAATGTACCGCCTTTTTTGAGACCTCTCAAACAGTTGTATTTGTGAATATAGCTCGGCACGTGTACTGCTACGAAATCGGGGGTATTCACCAAATAAGGCGCCTTGATCGGACAATCGCCGAAACGGAGGTGAGAGCAAGTGTAACCGCCGGATTTTTTACTGTCGTAATCAAAGTAAGCTTGGCAATATTTGTCGGTCGTTTCGCCGATGATCTTGATGGAGTTTTTATTTGCGCCCACGGTACCGTCAGCACCTAATCCGTAGAATTTCGCTTCGAACGTTCCTTCGGGAAGCACAACGATTTCAGGAATTAGCGGCAGTGATTTGTGCGTGACATCATCCACAATAGCAACGGTGAATTGATTTTTCGGTGTTGCGGAAGCCAAGTTTTCATACACTGACTGCATGTGCGCCGGAGTCGTGTCTTTGGAAGACAATCCGTAGCGACCACCGATGATCAGCGGCATGTTAGCGGCGTTTTGGTTAGCGAAAGCTTCAACTACGTCCAAATACAACGGATCTCCGTTTGCGCCGGGTTCTTTCGTCCGATCCAACACACAGATGCGTTTCACCGATTTCGGCATCACGGCGTTCATATATTTCACGGAGAAAGGACGATAGAGGTGCACGGAAACCACACCCACTTTTTTTCCTTCTTTGTTCAATTTGTCCACCACGGTTTTCAAAACATCTGTGATAGAACCCATTGCGATCACGATGTCGGTAGCATCAGCCGCACCGTAGTACGTAAATGGAGCGTATTGACGGCCGGTCAATTGGCTCATTTGTTTCATATAATCCGCCACGATATCGGGAAGAGCATCGTAATATTTGTTTTGTAACTCGCGGGTTTGGAAGTAAACGTCCGGATTTTGTGCGGTTCCACGGGTACAAGAGTGCTCCGGATTCATGGCGTTGTTTCTGAAAGCTTGTAGCGCTTCCCAATCTACTAACTCTTTCAATTTGTCTTGGTTGGCCGGTTCCACTTTCTGGATTTCGTGGGATGTACGAAAGCCGTCGAAGAAATGCAAGAAAGGCACGCGGCTCTTGATGGTTGCCAAGTGCGCTACGGGTGCCAAGTCCATGATCTCTTGCACGGAGCTGGTCGCCAACATTGCGAAACCGGTTTGACGGGTGCTCATCACGTCGGAGTGGTCGCCGAAGATGGAAAGCGCTTGTGCCGCCAATGCACGGGCAGAGACGTGGAAAACACCCGGAAGTAATTCACCGGCAATCTTATACATATTCGGAATCATCAACAGGAGTCCTTGAGACGCTGTATAGGTGGTGGTCAACGCACCGGCTTGTAAACTGCCGTGAACAGCGCCAGCCGCTCCTGCTTCTGATTGCATCTCCACAACTTTAACCGTTTCCCCGAAAATATTTTTCCTGCCGAATGCGGCCCACTCATCCACATATTCCGCCATGGTTGACGAAGGGGTTATAGGATAAATTGCAGCTACTTCACTGAACATATACGCAACGTGAGCTGCCGCCTGGTTTCCGTCGCATGTCATAAATTTTTTCTCTGCCATAATTTATTGATATTAAAATGGTTGCTTGGTGTTTTTTTAGTTTTAAAAAACGAGGCAAAGGTAAGGATTTTTTTTGGGAGAATCAAGAACTATTAACAAAATGAACCATATCGATTCATTTCCCATACGCCAGACAAGGCGGCGTTATCGATTATCCGGACAATGCGTGATCCCGAGGTGGAAAATGGTTCCTATTGAGAGCCTTCGGGTGCATTTGGCTTCACCGGTTCCTCCAACAGAGTTAAACTCCAACCTAAATCCCTTGATCCGAAAATGACGGAAGAATTGTGGAAAGAGAGTGAGAAGTGGACGGGAGTACAGTATGAGGAAGTGGTAAGGAAGCTGCTAATGGTCAACCATTAACTCCGTTACCCACGCCTTGCAATGCGGGAAAATAGGTTCTACGTAAGGATAAAGTAAAGAAGAAGATTGTGCGGCTGGCGTGAGGATGATTGATTTGTGGTCGATAATTTTGATGAACGAGAGCAGCACGCTGATTACGATGAGCACTTTCCCCGCTCCGAATAGCAATCCGAAAAGATGGTTGATGAAAGCGGGGATGACGGTTTTCCAGATGTTTTCAAATAGTTTTCCAATCAAATGCACGCCGATGAGCGTGATGATGAAAGTGAGAAAGAAGGCGATTGTCTTGACATGTTGCACGTTGCCGAGCCAACCAGCCACGACATCGGAAAATTTCATCGTAATGAAAATGCCCAAAATCAACGCCACCATGGAAACCAACTCCCGGATCAGACCGTTTTTAAGTCCGATAAATGCAAACCAAGCTAATGGAACTAAAATTGCAATGTCTAACCAATTCAGCATTATCTATAATTTTTCCCTGATTTTTTGTGTAAGGGGTTGGGCGTAAATGAAGTCATTTAACAGGTTATTGGTCGAAGTTAGCACCTCGTCTTTGGTGCCGCTCCATGCCAGATCACCTTGGTAAATAAAGTTGATATTTTCACCGATCGTGATGACGGAGTTGAGGTCATGGGTATTGACCACCGTGGTCATGTTGAAATCGTGGGTGATCTCGATGATCAGCTGGTCGATGACGATGGAAGTCTTGGGATCAAGGCCGGAGTTGGGTTCGTCGCAAAAGAGGTACTTGGGTTGACAGGCAATGGCTCGTGCGATGGCGGCTCGTTTCTTCATCCCACCGCTCAATTCGGCGGGGTAGAGATGGTTGGTGTCGGCTAAATCCACCCGTTGCAAACAGAAATTCACCCGTTCGATTTTTTCATCAAAAGACTGTTCTGTCAGCATATCCAATGGGAACATCACATTTTCTTGAATAGTCATGGAGTCGAAAAGAGCGGAACCTTGGAAGACCATGCCCATCTCGGTGCGCAGCTGTTTTTTCTCATTATCGGACAATAGGTTGAAATTGCGTCCGCTGTAGTAAATTGCGCCCTCCTCCGGAGTGAGGAGACCGATCAAGCACTTCATCAATACCGTTTTCCCCGAGCCGGAACGGCCGATCACCAAATTCACTTTGCCTTTGTAAAATTTTGTGGATATGTCATTGAGAACTTTTTTATCCCCGAAATATTTGAAAACATCTTTTACTTCTACCATGGCGAATCGGATTATAGCATGATCTGCGTGATCACTAAGTTGAGAACGAGAATGATGAAACTGGCCACCACGATGCCTTGCGTGTTGGCTTTCCCCAACTCAAGGGCGCCACCTTCGATACGGTAGCCATAAAACGAAGAGACGGACGAGATAACGAAGGCGAATATGAACGCTTTGGTCAGGGCGTAGTAAAGGTCATACATTTTGAAAAACGAAGTCAATCCGTCCACAAAATCGTAAAGGGGGATCATCTGTACGATCATTACCGTGATGTAACCGCCAAACAGGGCGAAAAAAATGCTAATAATGATCAAAACCGGATTGACGATGAGCGAAGCGATGATTTTGGGTAACACCAAGTAAGAGGCGGAGTTGATACCCATCACTTCCAATGCGTCGATCTGCTCTGTCACGCGCATACTCCCGATTTCGGAAGTAATCCGCGAGCCCAAGTTGCCAACGAGCAAAAGGCTGATGATGGTAGGACAGAGTTCCATTACCACCGATGTCCTCACGGTGAAACCCACCGTCCAGTGGGGAATCCACGGACCTTCCACTTGCAGGGCCGTCTGGATAGTGATTACACTTCCCATTGAAATCGAAACGATCGCAATGATGAGCAACGACCCCACCCCCATGGCATCCATCTCGTAAATCAGTTTATTGAAAAATATCTTCCATTTTTCGGGCTTTCGGAACACCTTCCCAAGAAAAATAAAATATTCACCAATCGTTTCTAACAGTTGTATTATTAGTTTCTTCATATTTGCCAGTAAGAAGGAGTGCAAAAATAGTGGAAATTTAGTTCTTGAGATGTTTGGATGCAGGAAAATCAAAAATGGTTATACATTTGAGTATCATTTTACTTATAAAAATTTTATATCTTGTCAAAAATATTTTCCAAAAATGATTCACAATGATCCAATATTTACATTACGAGTTGGCTAATTCTTCAAACAACTCTTTTTGTTTTTTGGTAAGATTGTCGGGAATTTTGATGTTGTATGTGACGAATAGGTCCCCCCAATGCCCGTCTTTTTTATATACCGGTAATCCTTTGCCTTTCAGCCGGATTTTGGTGCCGTTTTGCGTTTCGGGTTTCACGGTGATTTTCACCTTGCCGTCAAGCGTGTTGATCATCGTTTCCCCGCCTAACACGGCTATGTAAAGATCCAGATCGGCAGTAGTGTAGAGGTCGTTGCCTTTCCGGATGAATGCGGGATCGGGTTGGATGACGAAGGTGATAAAAAGGTCGCCGTGTGGGCCGCCGTTGGTTCCGGGTGCGCCTTGTCCTTTCAGTTTGATCACCTGCCCATCCTCAATACCCGCAGGCACCGTGATGCGGATATTTTTCCCATTCACGGAAAGTGTCTGCTTGTGGGTTTGCACCGTATTGCGCAATGAAAGATGCAGTTCGGTGTTGTAGTCGTTGCCCCGGTAGCCCGCTGAGCGCCGACTCCGGCTGTATCTACCGCCACTCGCTCCGCCAAAGAGATTCTCGAAGAAATCGGAGAAACCGCCGCCGCTACCGAAATCGCCTGATGAAAATCCACCAAAATCGTAATTACCTCCGCCATATTCGGACGAAAATCCGCCATTTTGTGATTGTTGCTGGCGTGCGTTCGCATATTCGTCGGCATGCTTCCAGTTTTCACCGTACTCGTCGTATTTTTTTCGTTTTCCCGGATCGCTCAGCACCTCGTTCGCCTCGTTGATCTGCTGGAACTTAGCCTGCGCTCCCGAATCATTGGGGTTTACATCGGGATGATATTTGCGGGCCATTTTACGATACGCCTTTTTGATATCATCGGCCGATGCTCTCTTGTCCACGCCAAGGATACTATAATAATCGATAAATGCCATAATAATGTTAATTTATATATTTTTCCATGTCTTTATAACAGCTAAATACGGATTTTGTTATAACGATTACCCGTATCTTTGCAGCACCAATGAGAAAGATTATTCACATTGACATGGATGCTTTTTTCGCCTCTATTGAGCAGCGCGATAATCCTGATTTACAGGGGAAACCGGTGGCGGTTGGGGTGGGAAAGGAACGGGGCGTGGTGGCTGCGGCGAGCTACGAAGCCCGGAAGTTCGGCGTGCGCTCCGCCATGTCATCCCTTACCGCAAAGTCGCTTTGTCCCGAACTGATCTTTGTCCCCTCCCACTTTGATAGATATAAGGAAGTCTCCAAACAGATCATGGATATTTTCTTGGAATACACTGATTTAGTAGAGCCACTTTCGTTGGATGAGGCATTTTTGGATGTGACGAATAATCATAAAAATATAACTTCGGCGATCTATATTGCTCGGGAAATAAAAGGCCGGATTTTTAAGGAGACGAACCTGACCGCTTCGGCGGGTGTTTCCGTTAACAAATTTTTGGCGAAAATAGCTTCGGATTATCGAAAACCCAATGGCCTTTTCACCATTTTACCCGACGAAGTGGAACCGTTTGTGGAGCAGTTGAAAATCGGTTCGTTTTACGGTGTGGGCAAAGTAACCGCCAAGAAGATGCATAAATTAGGGATCCACAACGGCGCAGACTTGAAGAAATGGAGCCGCGAAGGGCTGATGGCGCATTTCGGGAAAGTCGGCGTGCTATATTACGACTACGCCCGTGGTATTGATCACCGCATCGTAATCCCCGACCGCATGAGGAAATCCATCGGTGCAGAGAACACTTTCGAACATGATTTGGATGACCAGACCACCATGCTGGTGGAACTCTATCATATTGCCCGACGGGTGTGGGAACGGGTTTCCGTCAAACAGTTCCATGGCAGAACAATCACGTTGAAAGTCAAATATGCCGATTTTGAGATCATCTCCCGCAGCAAAACCCTTCCGCACTCGGTGGATGATTTCAAACCGTTTTGGGATGTCTCTAAAGAGATGCTCAAACTGATTGATTACTCCCAAAAAAAAATCCGCCTGCTGGGCTTGACCCTGAGCAATGCGGATGAAGGCAGGGAGGGGAAACAGCTGGAGTTGTTTGAGAATTAGGAGTTTAGAGTTTGTCTTATCACTAACTTCTAATCCCAAACTCTTAACTCTAAACCTTTTTCAATATTCCCTCTCATACCCATACTCCACAATGATCCGGAACTCGTTACTATCCGTTTCGTCACGGGCGAAGTATCGTTGGGAAACGACCAGATTGTCGTCATCATACGTCAGTTCCATCCAAGAGACTAACTCGCCCTCTTTGCCTAAAACTTCCGACTTAACGATTTGATCCTCAATAAACGTGTTCACCGTTTTCAGATAGCGATCCAAATCCTCTTCTTCTTTTTCCAGCAACTGTTTTTTCTCGTTGTATGTGTATAATGTCTTAGAAATGAGTATGTCCTCATAATCATAGATCAGATCTTTGATCTTGTTTCCCTCATCGTCGTATTCAAAATAATAGATTCGTTTGTCTTTTTCCAGCACCTCGTCTCTAACTCGTTTCACCACGAAATTTTTTTCGTTGTATTCATTGATCACCACGGTTTTCTTATTCTTATCTTCGTCATATTCAATGGATTTAATGAGATTTTCGCAGTCATCGTAATGATACTCTTTCTCAGTGGAGATCAATGTATCGCCTTCATAAATGTCTTCCCGCATCAACCTCCCGTTTTCATACACGAAAACAATGGAATGCTTGGTTGATTCATTGCCGAAATAGTGATTCTGACGAGCAATATTTTGATAATCATTATAAATAAAATCGACTTGATGCAGCAATATGTTCTCTTCATCAAACTGTTTTGCTGTGGTCAGCAACTCTTTGTTATCATATTCGTTAACCAAAATGGTCTCCAGCTCACCGGTAGGGAGGAAATGTTCTTCTTTGACGGCTTTCCCTTTTTCGTTGTAATAAACGTTTGTTTCCAGATACTTCCTAACGGTGATATCGTCTTTACCATAACCACTCCGTTCGTGCTGGGTGCAGCTGATTTTTAATAATTTGGGAGTTTTCATAATTTTAATTTTTTACGTTGTAAAGATAACATAATTCCGGATTGCTTTGTTTTAATCTTCCAAAAGATCGGGCCGGCGTTGTGAAGTCCGAAGTAATTGCTGTTCCAATTTCCAATCTTTGATCAGCCGTTCGTTTCCCGAAAGCAGCACATCGGGTACTTTATGTCCTTTGTAATCAGCGGGTCGGGTGTAAACGGGCGCAGAAAGCAGACCATCTTGAAACGAGTCTGACAGGGCGGATGTTTCATCGTTGAGTACGCCGGGGATAACCCGTACCACGGCATCCACGACTGCCATTGCTGCAATCTCTCCGCCGGAAAGCACGTAATCTCCAATGCTGATCTCTTCCGTGATATAAATTTCCCGAATTCGCTCGTCAATTCCTTTATAATGACCACATAAGATAATGATATTCTCCACCATCGACAACCGGTTGGCGGCATTCTGCTTGAAAGGAACGCCATCGGGCGACATGAAAATGACCGCATCGTAATCACGTTCTAACTGCAACTGTTCGATGCAGCGGGCGATCGGCTCGATCATCATCACCATGCCCGCCTCGCCTCCGAACGGATAATCGTCCACCCGGCGATGCTTGCTCAATGTAAAATTCCGAATATCATGGGTATGCACTTCCAGTAAGCCTTTCTGGATTGACCGTTTCAGAATGGAGTTCCCGAAAACACCAGAGAACATATCGGGGAAAAGGGTTAAAATATCAATGCGCATGGGACTGGGGGGTTAGAGGTTGGAAGTTTATATTCCTCGACACGTTTTTTTATCGTTTTTTTCATCTGCGCAAATATAATCCTTTTTCTACAACCCAAACTTCCCAATCAGCACCTCAACGCCTCAACATCTTACAATATCCTAATTCCCAACTTTCTCCACCATCATCATCCCATCCCGAAACGGTAGCATCACGTTCCGCACGGTGAAGTCGCATTGCACGTGGTCGTTGAAGGCTATGATCGCTTGGGTGTCCTTGTCGTTGGATTTCACCTCTTCGATCACTTTTCCACTCCACAATACATTGTCTATAAATATGATACCTCCTTTTCGGAGTTTTGGAAGGATCATATCGTAATACGCTATATATTCCCGTTTATCGGCGTCGATCATCACCAAATCCCACGGTTTGTCAAGGGTAGGGATGATTTTCAGTGCTTCGCCGATATGTAGGGTTATTTGCTCTTTTTTAGGGGATTTATCGAAGTATTTTCGAATAAAATCCTCTTGTTCGAGATCCACTTCAATAGTGTGCAATTCGCCGTCTTCGGGGAGCGATTCCGCCATGCACAAAGCAGCATAACCAGTATATGTGCCAATTTCTAGGATATAACGAGCTTTCATCAATTTAGCCAGCATCGTAAGAAACGTGCCCTGCAATATGCCCGAAAGCATCCGCGGCCGCAACGACTTTAGATGCGTCTCCCGTCTGAGTTCATAAAGAAGTTCCGACTCCGCCGAAGTGTGAGCTTCGCAATAATCTTCAATTTCAAAAGGTAATAGATCTGTCATCAGGCTTGGAATTTGGGATTTGAAGTTAATATGTTGATATATTTGAACTTTTCGAGATTTGGAAAGCCTCATTCTCCAATCTCCGTTTCTCATTATTTACCACTCATTATTTACACTTTTATCCTATCAAAATTTTTTCCGAACACGCTGCTGGCTTTGGCCACACTGATGAAGGCTGTGTCGTCTATCTTCTTGATAATCTTAATGATATTGGCTTTATCGGTGCGGTGGGCAACGATAAGGAGGACATCGGTTTCGGCTTTGGTATAGGAGCCGTAGCCTTTTAGGAAGGTGGCGCCGCGGTGCAATTCCGAATTGATTTTGTCGGCAATTTCCTGGTTTTTCTCTGAAAAGACTAAGAATTGGAAACTTTGCCGGTAGCCTTCGATCACTAAGTCAGAGATGTAAATGTAGACAAACATGCCGATCAAACTGTATACCAATGTCTCGACCGTGCCACCAGGAACGAAAATCAAACCACAGATAATGAGTATGTTAGTGTATAATGTCACTTTACCGTAAGAGATATTGCGGTATTTGCCGACGATGAGGGCGAGAATGTCCATGCCACCGGTGTTTCCGCCGAAAGTGATGGAGACCCCGGCGCCGAAAGCTGTCAATGCTGAGCCGATGATGGCTGACATGAAAACATCGCCTTCCACGATGGGTTCAGAGAAAAGGTACTGTCCTACAGAGAGTAATACGGAGAGCATCAACACGCAGATCAGTGTGTTGATGGTGAATTTTGGGCCCAAAATTTTCCATGCGAAGATGAGCAAGATGCCGTTTAAGAGCAGGGAGGTAACTCCTACGGGGAAACCGGTAGCGAAAAAGAGCAGCGTGGCGATCCCGTTCACACCACCGCCAGTAATATGATTTGGAATCATAAACGCTGTCCATCCGAACGCAAAAATCGTCAATCCGACAAAAATCATGGCATAATTTCGTATCTCTTTTAAGATCTCTCGCTTTGAAAGTTTCATTTTATGTTCTGCTATTTTTTTAATTTGTTGGATTTATAATGCTGATTCTCAATATAATAAAAATTAACTTTTGAAGGAACAAAAATACGAAAGATTTTTTTTGACAAATGGGTTGCCCATATTATTTTTTTTGTACTTTTGCCGCCACAAAAGAACAACACTCCTCCTTAGCTCAGTTGGTTAGAGCATCTGACTGTTAATCAGAGGGTCCCAGGTTCAAGTCCTGGAGGGGGAGCAAATAAGTTTGAAAGCCAGATAAATCATTTTGACTAAAATCATAGCGTACTGGTATTTATAATCTCGCCTGATAGTTTGCCAATCGTATTTTTCCATTGTGTCTGCATCAAATGAGAAAACCAATGTCGCAGGCATCTATATTAAGAATGGAAAATATGGTGGCACGTATGCGCATAAAGACATTGCTTTTGAATTTGGTTCGGCTGTCAGCGCAGTTTTCCGGCTGTTTTTGATTAAGGAATTTTAGTGCCTCAAAGAAGACGAACAAAACAGTAAATCCCTTGAATGGAACCTCCAGCGCACACTCTCGAAAATCAACTACCGTATTCACACCGATGCCATTCGTCTGAACCATGATTTTAACAAGATTGACGAGATGAATAAGATTAAAATCTTGGGAGTTTTGAAAATCTTGAAAAAATCAAGGTTCAGACGGTTACGGAAATATGCGGAACGCCGAACAGGAGCGTAAAATGACTTTCGGCAAGGGATACGGCGTGAATTTGGACAGCACGCAAACATACCACATCCATATTCGCCAACAGGGCGATACGCCGCAGGACGAGATTTATTTCCGCGACTGTCTGCACCGCCATCCTGACATCCGCAACGAATACGAACGGCTGAAATACGCACTGGCCGAAAAATACCAGTTGAATCGCGAAGATTACACGCAGGCGAAAACCGGATTCATTAGAAAAATAACCGAAATAGAAAAACATGATAATCGTTAAAGAACTTAAAGAAGCCATCAGGCGGCTGACTTCCGAAGAAAAGGACAAACTGATTTTCCGCCTGCTGAAAAAAGATGTGGACTTGGCAAACCGGCTGCTCTTTGAACTGGTATCCTGCGACAGCATGGAAGACCGAAGAAAAGACGCCCGAAAGGACATCGAAAGGTGCATCGGTATGACACGGTCGTATATTACATATACTTCGCCGGGTATGATGCTGATGGATATGCGAGGTGCAAGCGGATATGTAAACGAACATGTTCGCATTACAAAGGACAGGTACGGCGAAGTGGAGCTTCATCTTTTCATTCTGAAAGAGTATCTGAAAATGTACAATGAATATTTCAAAGACACCCCGGCAGACAGAGCCTTTACGCTCAACATCTATCTTGTTGCCAGGGCGTTCAAAATAATGGTTCTGCTCAAAAAGATGCACGAGGATTTAATGTGCGAATTTGCGGACGACCTCGAAGAAACCGGACGACTGTTTGCCGACAATCCCGGACTGATGAAGGTGGCAATCCACAACGGACTGGATGTTAACTGGCTCATCGGAAACAAAATTCCCGACCATATTGACGAAACAGAAAAAGACCTCCGCAAGCGCGGATATTTGAAATAATACACGCAACAAGGAATGATGACCCAAAATAACGAATTGATTGCAAACCTCGACAAAATCCACACCACAGCATTGGGTGCGGAACGAATCAGGCGGAATCTCTGCATAGATGTTGACGATGTTGTTGGCTGGTGCAGGCAGAAAATACAGGATAACCGCAGTTCCATCATCCGAAAAGGGAAAAACTGGTACGTCGGCGCGGACGATTGTATCATAACTGTCAATGCACACAGTTTTACAGTCATAACAGCGCATAAAATATGAAAATAAATCAGTAACAGATAAATGTACAATAAACTCAATAAAACAAAATAGCATGAACAGGAATGACAACAAAACACGCTGCGAATGGTGCGGCAGCGATCCGCTTTATGTGAAATATCACGACGAGGAATGGGGACGTGAAATTACCGATGACCACAAAATGTTTGAGTTTTTGATACTGGAAAGCGCGCAGGCCGGATTAAGCTGGATTACGATATTGCGCCGCCGCGAGGGCTACCGCCGTGCATTCGCCGGTTTTGATGCCCGCAAGGTAGCCGGATTTTCAGCACAGGACGTGGAGCGTTTAATGCAGGACACAGGCATTATCCGCAACCGGCGCAAGATTGAATCGGCTATTTCAAACGCCCGGCTTTTCCTGGAAGTTCAGGACGAATGCGGCAGTTTCTGCAATTACCTGAAATCATTTTTACCAAACGGGCAGCCGGTAATCAATCATTGGAAGACGATGTCGGAAATACCCGCTTCCACGCCGCTTTCGGATGCCATAAGCAAGGATATGAAGAAACGCGGATTCAAGTTTTTCGGCACAACGATTTGCTATGCGCATTTGCAGGCAACAGGTTTGGTGAATGACCATTTAGAGAATTGTTTTTGCCGTCAAGAGTCGGTAAAATGACATATTACCATGGTTGAAATTCGGAAATTAACAATCAACGACACAGATGCGCTGATAATACTGTTGGCGCAATTGTGGACTGACAAACC
>JAITVP010000078.1 GCA_031285725.1 Bacteroidales bacterium | reverse complement strand
TGGAAGAACCAACGATTCCAACGAAGAAACGGTCATTAACGATGAGTCTACCACATTCACGCAAGCCAATGATTTTGTGGAAAATACTGTCAACAATGTGAAACGGCAAGACAAGGGCACTTTGGTTGGATTAACCATAGGCATCATCCTGATCGTCTTCGGATTTTACATCCTTTCCGCTAAAATCCTGCACATTGACTGGATGCGGTTTATCTTTCCTATCCTTCTGATCGGCACCGGGTTAATCATCTTGATTTCCAGTATGAACTCAAAAAATAAAAACAATGCGTAAATATGTATTTTGGGGACTCCTGTTGATCATAATGGGTATTTTATGGTTATTGCAAATGGCCGACATCATCCATTTTTCATTCCGTGATTTCCTTTCGTTGTGGCCACTCATCTTGGTGTGGGTAGGCATCGGTCTTTTGCCTATCAAAGACGGTTACAAGATCGGATTGGACGTAGTCACGTTTCTCATTGGCATTCTTTTTCTTTCCCATGCTTTTGAATTGGGTAAAAGAGAGGGTTGGGGATTTGATATCAGTACTAATGTCGAGCAAACTTCAACATTTCATCTTTACAAAAATCATGAACGAGCTTCGTTAACATTGAAAGCCGGAGCTTCCGAGATCAATTTTCGACCCGGTCGATCAAATTTGATCGATGTGCACAGTGGTTACAATGAGCGGGTTAATATGAAGGTAAAAGAAAATAACGGGGGTGATACCGATATCGATTTGGATATCATGAACAATGGATTTTCCGGACATACCGGTCCCTACTCGATCCGCCTGCATCCTGATCCGGTGTGGAATGTCACTTGCAAATTGGGGGCCACGGACAATATGTTCGACCTGTCTCCATTCAAGGTGGAAGCGTTTAACCTCTCTTCCGGAGCCTCAAACGTGATGCTGAAAATCGGAGATCGCCATCCCAACGTGGCCATTGACATCAACATCGGAGCTTCCGCTCTCGACATCTCCATTCCCGACAATATGAGTTGCGAAATCAATGACAAAGCCGCCATTTCCGATATTAGTTTTTACGGTTTCACGCAAAATTCCTCTGGAAATTACGCTTGCACCGTGCCTGACAGCACCAGCAAAGGAACAATTCGCATCAACATCTCCGCCGGAGTTTCGGACATTTCGGTGAAACGATATAGTGTCAACTAGACGTTTTCCTTTTATTTTTTCTTCTTAGACAGCAAACTAAGCGCTTTCGCTTCTTCATTGAGCCTGATCTCCTCGTTGGTTTCAGGGACGATTACGATATGGTGGAGTTTGGGGCGGGTGTAGGTATCCACGTGGACAAACGTGGCGAAGCCTTCGCAGAAAGTGATCTCCGGCGTGTTGTCCTTGAACACTTTACAGTAGGCGGTGAGGGTGCTTTTTCCGTTGGCAATAATTTTGCTCTCGAATGTCAAAATATCACCCGAATGAATGGGGTGCAAGAATTCCAATCCGTGGATTTTCAGGCACACCGTATTTTCAGGTGGAAGAACGGAGGCAACCGCCACGAAACAGGATTCCACAAACCACTCCGCACAACGTCCCGCAAAGAGGGTTTTGTGGTGATTTAAATCTTCACTTTTCACTAAACGATGAGTAACCAATGCTTTCAATGCCATAACAGTTGTTTTAAAATTGTCCACAAAAGTAAGGGAAAAAGTGATGGTTATATTTCTTAATTTTGCAGAAAATATAATATGGATCAAAAACGTGGACATGGAAAATCAAAAACCGCTATTCAATGCCGAGCAGATCAAGTATCTGAATTTGTTGGCTCAACGATTCCCCACCGCCCAAGCGGCCAGCACCGAGATTATTAACTTGGAAGCGATCCTCAAGTTGCCCAAAGGCACAGAGCATTTCCTCACCGACATACACGGCGAGTATGAGACGTTCAACCACGTGTTGCGCAACGCTTCCGGGGTGGTTCGCAAAAAAATCGACGATGTTTTCGGGAAAAATATTTCCAATATTGAGAAACGGCAACTGGCCACACTCATCTACTATCCTCGTGAAAAGTTGGATGTGTTGAAAAACACAAATGTCATCAACAATGAGTGGTATTACATGACGTTGAATCGCTTGGTGCAGGTAGCCCGCGAGGCATCGCAAAAATATACCCGTTCTAAAGTACGCAAAGCGATGCCCAACGATTTCGCTTACATTATCGATGAATTGATCAACGAGACCAGCCGGCGAAAGGAGGAGTATATCGACAGTATCTTACAGTCTATCATTGAGATAGATCGCGCATCGCACTTCATCATTACCATTTGCGAATTTATCCAACGCCTGCTGATCGATCGGCTGCACATTCTCGGCGATATTTTCGACCGGGGACCAGATGCAGCCAAAGTGATGGAAACCATCGCCAAACACCACTCGTTCGACGTGCAATGGGGTAACCATGATCTCATCTGGATCGGCGCCGCCTGCGGCATTGACACTTGTGTGGCCGAGGTAATCCGCTTTTCCGCTCGTTACGAAAATATCGACACGTTGGAAGATGCTTACGGGATCAATCTTTTCCCGCTGCTCGCCTTTGCTATAACGCACTATGAGAAGGACCCGAGTGAGAGTTTCGTTCCCAAATCAAGCAACGTGGAGAAAAACCGCGACACCAGTACCCGCATCACCACACTCATGCACAAGGCCATCTCCGTGATCGGATGGAAATTAGAGGGACAACTCATCCATCGCAATCCACAGTTCGAGATGGAAGACCGGTTATTGTTAGACAAAATGGATATGAAAAAAGGCGTGGTGACCATCGATGGCATGGACTATCCATTAAAAGACACCTTCTTCCCGACGATCAACCCCAAAGATCCTTACAAACTGACCAAAGAGGAGCAGGATGTAATCGACAAACTCTGTTTCAACTTTTTGCACTCCGAAAAACTGCAACGCCACGTGGCGATCCTGATCAACCAAGGCGGTATATATTTGACGTATAACAGCAATTTGTTGCTCCACGGTTGCATTCCAATGAAAAGCGAGAGAGAGTTTGAGAGTTTCAACTTTAGCGGGAATTTATCTTCGGGCAAGGAGTTGTGCGACAAGTTCGACCGTGCGGTGCGGCGTTGCTGGGTGAATCGGAAAAACGGAGACAGTTCCCAACTAGACCGGGATTACTGCTGGTATTTGTGGTGCGGCCCCAAATCGCCGCTTTTCGGAAAAAAGAAAATGGCCACTTTCGAGCGTTATTTGACCGATTCTGAGGAACTGTATCATGAAGCTAAAAACGCATACTTCAAATACCGCGAGTCGGAAGCCACCATCGACTTCATTTTAGAAGAGTTTGGGTTGAATCCCTCCAAATCGCACGTGGTCAACGGCCATGTGCCGGTGAAGGTGATCAAGGGTGAAAAACCGGTGAAGGCCAACGGCAAGCTTTTCGTGATCGACGGCGGTATGTCGCGCGCTTACCGCAAGGAGACGGGCATCTCCGGCTACACGCTTATCTACAATTCCACCAGCTTGGTAGTAGTGGAACACCAGCCCTTCTGCTCCACCAACGTGGCCATCCGCGAGGAGCAAGACATCATTTCGGAACGACAAACCATCGTCCTCTCCGTGGATCCGATCTGCGTGGGCGATACCGACATCGGCATCGAACTCCATCAACAAATCAACGACCTCAAAGAGCTACTGACATCGTTTAGAGTGGGGGTTGTGAAGGAAAGGTAGTTAGAAGTTAAGGCTTAAAAATAGGAAAAGTTACCTATAATCCCCCCTACTCTTCCCTTACAATCACCGCTCCCAACGCAGTCAGCCGCTCGACGATATTCTCGTAACCGCGGTCGATTTGCTCCACGTTTTGGATGATGCTGGTGCCTTCGGCGGAGAGGGCGGCAATGAGCAGGGCGACACCGGCCCGGATATCGGGGGAAGTCATCGTTGTGCCGCGGAGCTTGAACTGGCGGGTCAATCCAATGACAGTAGCGCGGTGCGGGTCACACAAAATGATCTGTGCACCCATATCTTGCAGTTTATCAACGAAAAAGAGACGACTTTCGAACATTTTCTGATGGATCAGCACGCTCCCTTTCGCTTGAATAGCGGTGACTAGTGCGATACTGATCAGGTCGGGCGTGAACCCCGGCCACGGCGCATCAGAAATAGTCAGAATTGAGCCATCCATGTTGACCTCGATTTCATACTCGTCTTGGGCGAACATATGGATGTCATCCCCTTGCCTTTCAATGCGAACGCCCAATTTAGAGAAGGTGTATGGGATAATCCCCAGATTGTCATAAGAACAATCCTTGATGGTAATTTCAGAGTTGGTGACCGCAGCCATGCCGATAAAACTGCCCACCTCGATCATGTCCGGAAGGATACGGTGCTCGCAGCCATGCAGTGTCTCCACGCCGTCGATTGTCAGCAGGTTGGAACCAATGCCGGAGATTTTCGCCCCCATCTTGTTGAGCATCGTACAGAGCTGATATAGATAAGGTTCGCACGCCGCATTGAAGATTGTGGTTTTGCCTTTGGCCAAAACGGCACCCATCACAATGTTGGCGGTACCGGTTACGGAAGCTTCATTAAGCAACATGTAAGTGCCTTTCAACTCATCGGTTGCGATTTCGAAGATGTTGGCATACTCTGTGGTATTGATGGAGGCTCCGAGATTCACAAAACCCTCAAAGTGCGTGGTCAGAGGACGTCGTCCGATTTTGTCGCCACCGGGTTTTGTCGCATACGCCTTGCCAAACCGTCCCAACATTGGTCCGATCGTCATGATCGAAGCTCGGATACTGTTGGATAATCGCATGAATTGAGGAGTTTTAATATACTCAAAATCAATTTCTTTAGCTTGAAACCGATAGATTGACGGCGAGATGATATCAATCTCGACACCCATCGCCATTAGGATTTCCATCAAGTGTTTCACATCCGCAATGTTCGGAACATTACTGATGACCACCGGTTCCGAAGTCAACAATGTAGCACAAATCACCTGCAACGCCTCGTTTTTCGCTCCTTGCGGCGTAATTTCACCCCGCAGTTTGTGCCCACCTTGGATAATAAAATTTCCCATATTAATCTACTGGTATTACGATCGGAAATTCGTGGTTGAATTCCAATCTGAACGGATTTCCTATGATGTTGGACAGAAAATCAGTGTATTGTGGCGTAAAGTTAAATTCATTAGAATTATAGTAAGGGGTCGGAAGCGCAAAGTTGCCGATATTTCCCATATCAATGGCGTCAGTGTGAAATTCCTCCAACTCATCGTAAGAAACTATATTTTTCATTACCGGCATTTTACCATAATCTTCCCGAAGTAAAAGATCAACTATCTTATCGGCCAATGTGGAGGTTAATCGACGGTCGTATTCATAACATTTTCCCGCTCGGGGAATATATCCTGAAATCTGTCCTCGAGCTTGCACGCCCGCTTTTTTAGCGATGTCAGCCGCAATAATGCCGCTCACGCCACCAAATTTCGGATGCCCATATTCGTCCAACTCCGTGCTGGCATAGACCATTTCCAA
>JAITVP010000170.1 GCA_031285725.1 Bacteroidales bacterium | reverse complement strand
CTATTTGGGGAGTTGTTGCACTAATAACTTGGTTTTACTATTTCAGGGTAAAGAAAATTCGTTATCTGCACAGGAAATTTAGCAACGTGCCGAAATGGTTGTTGAAAACAACAGGTTATGCTTTGCTTTGCTCTTTTCGCAGCTATGCTAATATACATTCGAGTTAATCCGAATCCTCTCCGATGATCATTATGGAAACAAAATTTTATAGTAAAAGGTGGACAGCCTGCACTTCGACCCGTTGGGGAACCGGAAAAAGCACGACAACTGGGCGTTGCCGGAAACACGCGCCTCCTTCCTCTTCGACCGGGGCTTCACCGGCCACGAGCATTTGGATCTCTTCATATAATGCTGATTTGTCATGGCTTTTTGTGCCAAAAAAACGACACTTTTAACCCAAAATCAAAAAAAAATCTTCAAATTATCAAAAAAACAACCATCCTGAGAGGAGTATAGTATTGATTGACAGGCGAAAAAGAAATTTTAATGATTTGGCCCTGTGAATTAAGTATATTTGCACAAACAAATCACAAATTATGAAAACACCACGAGCCCTCCGATTTCTTTGCTTTATTTTTCTACTATTTTCCTTATCCATAGTAGGATTAGCGCAATCGCAAACCGATCCGTTGTTGGATATTTTACAGACGGAGCTGGACCGGAATATGGCCGTGTTTGGCCATAACACGAAACCGGTTTATCTCCTATCCTATCGGGTTGACGATTTGACCGATCATAACATCCGCGCCATTTTTGGCGACCTGCAAAGTTCCACCACAAACCGCCAACGTATCCTGACGATCCAAGTGCGGGTGGGAAGTTATGAGTTGGATAATTTCCACGAGCTGCGCGATGACATGTCACGCTATTTTTCTATCCGTCGCAGCATCTTCCTTCCGATCACCGATGATAACAAGGCTATCGCCCAGATTTTGTGGCGGGAAACGGATCTGGCTTACAAGGAAGCGATTGCCCGGCTGGAAAAGGTAAAAGCCAACGTAGCCGTGAAAGTGGAAAGCGAGGATAAAGCCCCCGACTACTCGGAGGCGGAAATCAACACCTATTTCGAACAACCATTTGAAGATCACGAATTTAACATATCCGAATGGGAAAACCGCCTGCGTCGCCATTCCGCACTATTCGCTAATGAAAAGGAGATTACGGAAGGAGAGGCATTTTTACGATATAGGATCGAACGCAAATATTTCGTGACTTCCGAGGGCACTTCCATCGTACAAAATCAAACATATGCCCATCTTTATATTTCAGGTGAAACCGTGGCCGACGACGGCATGGATTTACCCTTGAATTTGATCTATTTCGCCCATACGCCGGCAGGCATCGAAAGCGAGAGTGTGGTGACAGATGAAACAAGAGAGATGATCAAAACGTTGCTGAAATTGCGGACGGCTCCCGTAGTTGATTCCTACACCGGTCCGGCACTACTCTCGAGTGAAGCAGCGGGCGTTTTCTTCCACGAGATTTTTGGACACCGTGTGGAAGGACAACGCATGAAAAGCGAAAGCGACGGCCAAACGTTCAAAAAGAAACTGGGCGAGCAAGTACTCGACCCGTCTCTCTCCGTCATTTTCGATCCGACCATCTCAATGTATAAGGGCATTCCGCTGAACGGCTCATATAAATTTGACGACGAGGGCATAGAGGGGAAACGCATGTCCGTGGTGAACAATGGCTATCTTCGCAGCTTCCTGATGACCCGCACTCCCATCGACAGCTTACCGGAATCGAATGGACACGCCCGGGCACAAGCGGGCTACCAACCGGTTTCCCGCCAATCAAACCTGATTGTGGAGACGTCCAAACCTCACTCCGACGAGCAATTACGCCAAATGTTGGTTGACGAGGCCATCAAGCAAGGCAAAGAGTACGGTTATCTTTTTGAAAAAGTGATGGGCGGTTTTACCATGACCGGTCGATATTTCCCTAACTCCTTTAATGTCACCCCCGTAGAGGTTTACCGGATCTATGTGGACGGTCGACCTGATGAGTTAGTGCGGGGTGTGGATTTGGTAGGCACACCGCTATCGATGTTTTCGCAAATCGGCGGAGCCGGAGAAAAACCCGGTAATTTCGCCGGCATGTGTGGAGCAGAGTCGGGCGGAATACCGGCGGGCTGCTGCTCGCCGGCACTCTTCGTGAAACAGATCGAGATGCAGAAGAAATCAAAATCGCAAACTCGTCCCCCGATCGTGGAGCGTTACGTCGGCGACAGCATATCGTTTTACGATTTCGAGATGATGATCTACGCAGCCATGAAAGATGAAATCGACTGTAATTTGGAAAAACTCAAATTGGAAGGACTGCAAAGTCCCTATTTCATCAGCTATCTGGTCTCCGATGCCCGAATGCTGAGTGCGAAAAGTTCGCTGGGCGGATTGATCCATTCGCAAGAGAAACCTTACCGCTCGTGTGAAACCCAAGTGTTGGTCGGTAACCACAACCTGAACAACCTGAACTTTGTGGATGAAAATTCCCTGTTTTCTTACGGTTCCGGAAGCAGTACGTTACCTATCGACAACCGGTATAATTCCACCCGCAACCAACTGGGCTTTTCGGTGGATGCGAAATATAAACAAGCCGCAGAGAAAATAGAAACGAAAAAGGCGGCCATACAGCAGCAAAACATACCCGAAAACTTGCTCTCACTTCCGGATTATGTGGAAATCGACGTGGAAAAAATCGATCTCAATCTATCCAAAGAGAATCTTTATCTTTCACAATTAGAAGATCTCTCTACTAACCTGTCCAAAATCTTGGAGAAATACATTCATTTTACAAATTCCGGTGTGGAAGTATATGCTTACCAATCCAATGCATACTACCTTAGTAGCGAAGGAATGAAGTACAACCAACCGTTTACATTGATTGGTTTGCGGGTGTATGCTGAGACGATAGCTGAGGATGGAGAATCGTTGATGAACTATTTCAACCTCTATGCCAAACGGTTAGATGAATTTCCCGACATGGACGAGCTAACGAGGATGACGGTCGAGATGGCGGATATGCTGGAAACGGTCCGGAAAGCACCAGTAATTGATGAATCATATAGTGGACCCGTGATGTTTATCGGCAGTGCCGTGGGCGAAATTGTGGCCAATGTTTTCATTGAAAACAGTAACGGATTGATTGCTAAACGGAAACCCATTGTCTCCAATCCGGCTTCACTCTCTCGTTATGGGAATATATCCGGCGAGAATACCATGGAAAATATGCTGGGTAAAAAAGTGATTTCCAGGGATTTGACCATCACGTTACATGATCGGATGAGTTCTTTCCACAACATTCCGTTAATTGGTTATTATCAATATGATGCTGACGGCATTAAGCCGAGCAATAACATGACACTCGTGGAACAGGGCGTGTTGCGGGAAATGATGAAAGACCGCGTGCCTACTCCCAAATTCGCTTACCCCAGCGGTCACAACCGTCTGGCCTTGAGTGTCGGAGCGCTTACCACATCCGTGGCTCCAGGCGTGATGGAACTCTCCAGCAAGACGAAAATATCTCTCGATAAATTAAAAAAGAAACTGATTACGATGGCGAAAGAGGAGGACTATGAATACGCATACATGGTGATGCAACTCTCCTCGCCCACCTCTTCCGTCCCCGGCATGAGCAAATACCAAACCAAAGAAGGCTATTACCACCCGATTTACGTGATCAGGATCAACGTGAAAGATGGCTCGGAAACGGTAATGCGGACGGCTAAAGTATCATCCTTGAATATGAAATCCTTCAAACAAGTGGTGGCCGTTTCCAATCAACAACAAGTCTGTAACACATTGTCGTACGGCGGCAACAAAAGTCTATACGGTGCTCAGAATTACGCGCTTTATGGCGTGCCCGTCTCGCTGATCGTCCCCACGGCTATCCTTTTCACCGAACTCGAAGTGGAAAAAGACCAAAATACGGTGCTGCAAAAGAAGCCCGAAGTAGCAAACCCACTGAACGACTGAATAGACTAATTACTATAAATGAAAATGAGAAATAACGGATCCCGCTATTTCTCATTTTTATTCTTATATTTTAATTTCTAACGCCTAATTTTTTCGTCCCGGATAAACCTTCAACGCTTCCGCCAAGCATTCCATCGCCTCTTTCAGGTCTTCCACTTTCAAGCAGTAACTGATTCGCACTTCGTCGGTGCCCTGCGTGGGGTGAGAGTAAAAACCGGTGGCCGGTGCCATCATCACGGTTTTGCCGTTGTGGTTAAAATCTTCCAACAGCCACTGGCAAAATCTGTCGGAATTGTCGATCGGCAAGCGCGCCACGGTGTAGAACGCTCCTTTCGGCATGGGACAGTAACAACCAGACATATTGTTGATCGCATTCACGATCGTGTTTCGCCGCGCCACGTAATCGTTGATCACGGTATCGAAATATTCCTGTGGAGTATCCACGGCCGCCTCACCTAAAATTTGACCGTAGGTTGGGGGACTTAGTCGGGCTTGCGCAAACTTCATGGCGGTTGACATCACTTCTTTATTTTTGGAAATAAACGCACCAATACGCACGCCACACGCACTATATCTTTTTGAAACAGAATCCAATAAAATTGTATTTTGTTCAATGTTTTTAAGTTCCATCACGGAGAAATGTTTCTCTCCATCGTAAGTAAACTCACGATAAACCTCATCCGAAAATAAGAAAAGGTCGTATTTTTCAACGATTTTGCTCAACGTGATCAACTCCTCTTTAGAATAGAGGTAACCGGTGGGATTGCTGGGGTTACAGATCATGATCGCCTTGGTTTTTGGCGTGATCACTTTCTCGAAATCCTCAATGGGTGGCAATGCGAAACCCGTTTCGATTTTGGAAACAATCGGTTTCACGGTCACGCCTGAAGAAACGGCAAATCCGTTGTAGTTCGCATAAAACGGCTCGGGAATGATCACCTCGTCGCCCGGATCCAGACAACTGTTGAAGGCGAACAGGATGCCTTCGGAACCGCCAGTGGTCACGATAATCTCATCGGTGGTCACGTCAATACCTACTTTTGCATAATATTCAACCAATTTTTTACGGTAGCTGAGGTTTCCGGCAGAGTGTGAATAGGCGATCACCTTGAGATCCGCATTTTTCACCGCATCGCGCGCGCCTTTCGGCGTTTCGATGTCGGGTTGTCCTATGTTTAAATAAAAAACCTTAACTCCTCTGCTCGTGGCAGCATCTGCGTAGGGAACTAATTTTCTGATAGGGGATGCGGGCATGCTTTCCCCTTTTTTCGAGATTTTTGGCATGATAATTAAATGGATTAATTTATAAATCTTCTTTTATTTCTAATAATAATTTCTTTATTTTCAATAAGGTATCCACAATTTGCGCATTGCCACTCTCTTTCACGAGATTGTTCTTCAACGCATCTTTCGCTCCTTGCAACGTATAGCCCTTTATTTTTGTTAAATAGTGAATAGTACGGATCGTTTCGATATCTTTTTTCGTATAATAGCGATCCCCTTTTTTATTCTTAAAAGGCTTGATCATCTCAAACTCTTTTTCCCAATAGCGAAGTAGCGACGCATTCACGTCAAACATTTTGGCTGTTTCTCCGATGGAGAAATAAACTTTTTCGATCTCTTCCATGATTACAGAATATTAACAGTCTTGGTTTCGAGCATTGTCGCGGCGATTGTCTTTATCCTTGATGCTTTCGCGTTTATCGTACATCTTTTTCCCGCGCGCCAAGGCGATGTTCAATTTGGCATACCCGTTTTCGTTGATCCACAGCTTTCTGGGAATGATGGTCATCCCGCGATCGTTCAATTTGCTTTGTAATTTTTTGATCTCCTTGCGGTTCAACAACAATTTCCGGTCTTGTTTCGGATCGTGGTTATTGTAACTGCCATCTTTATACTCGCTGATGTGGAGATTGTGCACCCATAACTCATTGTCGATGAAAGAACAATAAGAATCCGCCAGATTTGCTTTCCCAGCCCGGATCGACTTGATCTCCGTTCCGGTCAACACCATACCCGCCGAAAACTCACTCAGCAGGAAGTATTCAAATTCCGCCTTCCGGTTCCGAATCTCGATATTTCCCGACTTAACTTTCTTTGCCATTGCTCTTTTAAAATGGGTGCAAAAATACGGAAAAAAGCACGATAAGTATAAATTCGCTTTTATCCATTCAATCCGTCAAATCTGTGTTGTTATGCCTTTGGCTTCCGGACCGAGGTTACAGATAACATCCAAAATAGAAAGGTCGGGTGTGAAACCGAACTTTTGATCAAAAACTTGGGGATAGGGTTTTAGTTTATTGGAAAAAATGAGCGGGGAAATCTGTTTGGGATGGAAGGCGGAACGAAGATCTTCCGTGTTTTCACTTGTTTTGGGACTGTATTCTTCCGTTATTCTTCGTTGAGGGGAAATAGACAATATTTTGAATACCAAAGATAGGAGCTCCATATTATACTCAAAGAGAAATGGGTGTTTTTTTGAGAAATAGAAATCGTGAAACATATCTTTATAATAGAAAAAAAACGGGCTGGTATTGTAGGCGGCTTCTAACGAGCGCCAGTGACTCTGTTGCCAGTTAGTCTTGTAATCGATCTTTACCTCTTGTATGCTCATTTTAGGAGCCTCGTTCGCTACCGGTATGGATAGGGATTGCACGCCGTTGGCGGACAGGATCTTCATCCGGTTTCGATATGATTGTTTTTGGAAGTTTTCCGCTCCTTCTATCTCAATGAAAGAGGCCTCCGTCATCGCCATCATCTGGCTGACCGGAGGCCAATATGCCGTTGTAAATAATCGAATACCGCTCACCCTACTACTTAGAAATAATCAATTTAGAGGTTTGCACTGACTGGCCGTCTTTAATTTCAATCACATAGATTCCATTATCTAAGAAAGACAAGTCCAATGTATTTTTATCCGATACTTGAAACTCGGAAGTATAAACCGTTTTTCCAACAATGTCAAAAACATGGCATTTCACGGTTCCCACCCTATCACCCAAGTCAACGGTGACATTTCCATTGGATGGATTGGGGTACGTCTTAATGGTATTTTTAACTTGACTTTCTTTAATTCCGACCAACTGCTTCATATAAGCACCATTGATCACCTTGATTCCCGTGTTATCGGGATCAAGCCATGATTTCAACTTACGACTGTCTTTGGACGTGTTGTTATTGTTCCACGAGTAGGATAATTTGCCATAATAATCAGGTTTTTGTGGGGTTTCGCAATAACTTTCTCCGCCAAACAGTTGTCCCACAATCCGGTGATTTCCATCAAACAAAGGAGAACCTGATGAGCCGCCTTCGGTCACACCTTTGTTGTTTGTCAATCCGTACCACGTTGTTTTCCAATATCTAGCATAGACTCCTGTACCGGCAGTAACATATTGCGGGATACTTATCTTTTTAAAATCACCTCCCGGATGGTGGATGCAAGCTCCGGCCGTGGGTGTTGCTCCCGACACATCCCAGCCTGATAAATAGAGATTTGCCAGCACATTGGAGTTAATGGTTCCGGTGATTTCCATCAACATAAAATCCGAACTTGAGCTAAAACCGCCGCTCGCCACAATCGTCGCTCCTACAGTGGAAAACCCCGGACCGCCAATATTCGATCCGCAAGCATCGGCATGATATTGAAAATAAAAACGGTATGTGGCTCCTGGTACAGCACAGTGATCTGCAGACAAAATGTACGGTGTTCCGTCAGACCGCACATTATTCACCATCGCACCGGAACAAAAATAGACTGCGGCCGATGTTGACATTTTTAAAAAAACCACGGAATTAATTTGGTCTGACCATCCTTCTCCTTCGTCGCAAGAAACATCAATGTGGCAATCGCCTTCGGAGTCAGCATGATATCCTTTTGCAAAAGGACTTGCCCGGTAAATATGCCCCACTTGTGCAATGTCAAAATCACCGGAAAAGTCAACGTTCATGGGTTCGTAATATTCTATGATGATCTCATCACCGGGAACGCCATCGGTGAAATAGGCGTTGTTTTCCGTCACTTCTTTGCGGGTGATTTTCTCCACTACTGCATTCCGGTTCACATCGTAGATATAGAAGCAAGCACCGTCGGGAATGTTAATGTTGGTGATATGCGCATCCACGGAGCGAGCGCCGGGACTTTGCAGGCTCAGTCGCCAAAGTTTACCGCCATCGGGTAAAACATCGACTTTCCCGCACGTGTTCATATTGTAATAGAGATTTTGCATAACTCCCACTCGCAACGGTTCACCCTGCAAACGATCCACCTGATCTTCATCAATCAGTTGCTGGTGATCCAACTTTGGCAATTCAATCCGAGGCACATTCCACGATAAATGGTTGTACTTAAAACTGACAGGGATAATTTCTTCTTGAGAATAAACATTCAGTATTAAAAAGAGAGCCGCAATGGCCAAAATAATTTTAATCTTATTCATCTTTATTATATTTTTTGAGGTTGCAAAAATATACAAAATATAGAAAGATCAATGGATTTGAGAATCTCACATTTTTTCACTTCTTAACCAAGCCTATCATACCCCTTCACCAAGCCATCAATCTCTTTCAATTCATCCCGCAACTTTGCTGCCAATGGAAAATCCAACTCCTTGACAGCGCTTTCCAGCGATTTTCGCAATGCTTTCTGCTTTTTCATCAATTGTTCTTTGTTCAGCATTTTGGGTAACTCCCGCTCGGCAACCTTGCCCACAACATTCTCCAACGGCTTGTAGGGCTTATCCAACGTGAATTTCTGATCAATGGAGCCGGCCAAGTAAATGTCGTCCGATTTCACCACGCCCCGTGGGGTGATATTATGTTCTTCGTTATATTTCAACTGTTTCTCCCGACGGCGAGCCGTCTCGGTGATTGTAGCCAGCATGGACTTGGTCATCTTGTTGGCATAGAAAATCACCCGGCCGTTGACGTGTCGCGCCGCCCGGCCGGCCGTCTGGGTCAGCGAGCGTTCATTACGCAGGAAACCCTCCTTGTCGGCATCCATGATCGCCACCAAGGAGACTTCAGGCAAATCCAATCCCTCTCGCAGCAGATTTACCCCGACTAACACGTCAATGGCTCCACACCGCAAATCTTTCAAAATCTCTACCCGGTCTAACGTGTGAATGTCGGAATGGATATAGCGCGTTTTTATCCCAATGCGAATAAGGTAAGCGGAAAGTTCCTCTGCCATCTTCTTCGTCAAAGTTGTGACTAAGACACGTTCTCTCTTACTTACGGTCAACTCAATCTCCTCCAAGAGGTCATCCACTTGATTATCAGCAGGTCGTACTTCAATGGTGGGGTCTAACAGACCGGTGGGACGAACCACCTGCTCCACAATCACGCCTCCGGATTTATCTAACTCAAACTGCGCCGGAGTTGCGCTCATGTAGATCGTTTGTCCAATCAAGCTTTCAAATTCATCGAATTTCAACGGACGGTTGTCCAACGCTGCCGGCAACCGGAAACCGTACTCCACCAAGTTCAGTTTTCGGGATCGGTCGCCGCCATACATTGCCCCGATCTGAGGAACAGTAGCATGGCTTTCATCCAAAATTAACAAAAAATCATCTGGAAAAAAATCCAAAATGCAAAACGGTCGTTGACCGGATTGTCGTTTGTCAAAATAACGGGAGTAATTTTCGATGCCCGAGCAGTAGCCCAACTCCTTCATCATCTCCACATCATACGTCACACGGTCTTCCAATCGTTTGGCTTCCAGATGCTTACCTAATGATTTCAAGTAGTCCAAGTGTTGACCCAATTCCAATTGTATTTGTTCAATACCTTGATTCATAGATTCTTGCGAAGTGACAAAGATATTGGCGGGATATAAGGTTATATTCTCAACTTTGTTCAGTTTCGCCCCTGATTCGGGTTCGATTTCGTAGATTTCCTCTATTTCATTATCCCAAAAAATAATACGGTATGCAAAATCGGCATACGGTGGATAAATATCCACCGTTTCACCTTTCACCCGAAACTTCGAGGGTTCCAGTTGCAACTCTGTCCGGGAATAGAGGCTTCCGATCAGCGCATACAATAATTGATTGCGATCAATGATCATGCCCGTTTTCAACCTAATTACGTTTTTAGCGAAGTCTTCGGGATTTCCAATACCATAAATACAAGACACAGAAGCAATTACAATTACATCCCGTCTTCCGGAAAGCAACGCCGACGTTGTACGTAAACGTAATTTCTCCAATTCGGCGTTGATCTCCAAATCCTTTTCGATATACGTATTGGAAGATGGCAGATAGGCTTCCGGCTGATAATAATCATAATAGGAGACGTAGTATTCCACTGCATTTTCGGGAAAAAATTGTTTAAATTCGCTATATAACTGCGCCGCCAAGGTCTTATTATGACTCAAAATCAATGCCGGGCGGTTCAGCTCTTTCAACACGTTGGCAATGGTGAAAGTCTTGCCGGAGCCAGTAACACCCAACAGCACCTGCGCCCGGTCGCCACGATTCACCCCTTCCACCAGTTCCTTGATAGCCACCGGCTGGTCACCAGAGGGAGAAAAATTTGATTCTAGTTTAAAATTCAATGTTCAGTTGTTTAGTTGATGAGTTACAAGTCAACGAGTTGATAGGTGGTCTAATCTCATCTGTCTACTTGTCCACTGGCCTGCTATTTCAGCATCTTCATTCCTAATCCCCGCAATTTCAACTCATCGGTGATCTGTTTCAATTGGGCTTGGTTTTGTAAATTCACCGTGAAAATCACCATCACGCGTCCGATGGGGACAGAGGAGATGGATCGGATATGTTCAATGTCTTGCACACTGACTTTCAGTTCACTAAAAAGGGCTGTGAGTTTATTCAGTTCACCGGCTTGGTCAGGAATAGTGATCTGGATAGTCGTCCGTAGCCCTTCCTGCATCATGCCCTGTTTCACGATCTGTTCCAGCAGCGACATATTGATATTTCCGCCACTCACGATCGGCACCACATTTCTCCCTTTGAAGTTTGCCTTTTCATACATGATCGCCGCCACGGAAGCCACGCCGGAAGGTTCTGCCAAGATTTTTGCGCGCTCCAGCATCAAATAAGCGGTGTGCGCAATCTCCTCATCAGAAACGGTAATTAACTCATCCACATATTCATTGATGAGATTAAAGGTCAATTCGCCGGGTGTTTTCACAGCGATCCCGTCGGCCACGGTATCCACCCGCGGAAGCGAAACCATGTGCCCTGCTTCCTTGGAGGCCAACATGGACGCCGCGCCCGCCGCCTCCACGCCGACAATCCTGATTTTCGGATTCAACGTTTTGAGGGCGATAGCCACACCGCTGATTAACCCGCCGCCGCCGATAGGCACTACCACAGTTTCCACCTCGGACAGTTGTTGGAAAATCTCCAATCCCACCGTGCCTTGTCCTGCGATAATCAGCGGGTCGTTGAACGGATGGATGTAAGTCGCATCGTGTTCTTTGCAATACTCTTGCGACACCTTGTAGGCATCATCAAACGAATCGCCGGTCAGTACCACATTCGCCCCATAGGAGCGTGTTGCGATCACTTTCAACGGTGGGGTGAAAGCGGGCATAAAGATCGTGCTTTTCAGTCCCAATACTTTGGATGAGTACGCCACTCCTTGCGCATGATTTCCAGCCGATGCCGCCACCACCGGGCGTTTTTTCTCGTTATCCGTCAAATTGAAAATCCTATTATAGGCACCTCTTACCTTGAACGAGCCGGTGCTCTGCATATTCTCCAACTTCAAATAACAGTTGCATCCTCCCATTTTGGAGAACGATTTGGAGGGCAGAAGCCAAGTTTTCTTCGTCACGCCCTTCAAGGTCGCTTGTGCCGCAACGATGTCCGAATATTTTACTGTATCCATCTTTTACTTTTCAATTTTGTCAATTATTCTGTCAACCGCACCCACATTTTGGCGCACGTATTCTTTTGCTATTTCACAAACTTTCCTATAGGAATCGCCATTTTGTTCAAAATCAACTATTTTTTCAAGCAATTCCTCCTGCTTTGTCACGGGGAAAGCGGCACCCAATTCCACCAACGCTGTGGCTTCATTGAACTTGTCATATTGTGGTCCGAAAAAGAGTGGCACACCATAGACTGCCGGTTCCAAAATATTGTGCAAGCCTGTTTCGAAACCGCCGCCCACATAAGAGACGTCGCTGTATTGAAAGATCCGGCTCAACAGCCCGATCTGATCCACGATAAAGACTTCGGCATCTTCCAACGATTTTTCTTCCATTTTCGTGTACCGAATCACATTGAAATCTTCAAATTTTTTAAGAATATTCTCGATATGATTTTCATCCACCAAATGCGGTGCGATTATGATCTTGTATTTCAGTGAATACGATCTCAATACTGTCAACAATCGTGCCAAAACATCTTCGTCGGGAGGCCAAGTGCTGCCCGCCACCATCAACTTTGCATCACTCTTGAACTCTTTAACAAAATCCAACTCAATTTGTTGGGAAGCGATGGCGTGCACCCGATCAAAACGGGTATCACCCGTAACAGACACATTATCAATGTCGATCTGGTGCAACAATCGTTTGGAATCTTCATTCTGCACAAAAAAGTAATTCGCTTTCCGCAACTGTTTCGCAAACCAACCGCCTGTCTTTCGAAAGAAAATCTGATTAGGCCGGAAGATCGCAGACACATAATAAAATGGAATTTTATTATCAGCCAAGACCTCCATCAAATTATACCAATATTCATATTTGATAAAAAAGACGTGCGACGGATTCACTATTTCCACGAATTTTCGGGCATAGTAGGGCGTGTCGATGGGAAGATAGGTGACTACATCCGCCACAGGATCGTTTTTCCGAACCTCATACCCCGAAGGGGAAAAGAAAGTGACCCAAATTTTGAGCGTTTGATTTTCCTTTTTCATCCTATCCATCAATGGTTTACCTTGTTCAAACTCACCCAAGGAAGCACAATGGAATAAGACAGGTTGACGATCATCCGCATTTTCCCTAAGAGTGCCGAGAATATCGTTTCGTCCATCAATCCATTTTTTAGCTTTCCCGTTCCAGCGAGAAGCGATAAAGATGCTCAATCGGTAACATTGAACCGCCAGTGTGTAGAAGAATCGCATCTTAATCGGTGTAAAGCGTCATCACTTTTTTCTTCTCGTGAAGCGGAATCACCCAACCGATTTTCAGACCGAAGAGGGCGCTAAAATCGGCCGTCATGTCCGCCGTGGGGCCAAGCGTGAAAACATAACTCCGGTCGGGTTTGGTCCACATTTCGTAGATTTCCACACCGGCATAGAAACTGAGCAGCCTATTTTTTTGAATAAACAAATATCCGATAAACTGCGACATAGCGAATCCCGAAGAACGCCGGTCATATCCTTTTTTGTAATCGCCTTCATAGCAAGGCACAGGATTTGAGCCGGGATCGGGAACATTAATATTGATTTTATGCTGGAAAAAGCCAAAATTAGTATGAATCCATAATCCAGAGTTGCGCCACCTCTTGCTTAGGGGGATGATCTTCCCCAAACCGCCGTTGACCGTCCAGTAGTGCCCTTCATAGTACACGTCCGTTTCCATCCCATAACCGTCCATTACCTTACCGTTCGGGGTGATGATGTCGCCAAAAAGATCTTTATAGAAACTCACCTGATCGCTTTTAAATTTTGCCCCGAACATATAGCTAAAATTGACCGACCATGTCCAGTTAGCGTTGGTTTTGTAAGTAAATCCCGTACCCGCACCGAAATTTCCCTTGAAGGTTTCGGCCAATTTTCCCATCGGCAACTGCCCGCACAGATTGGCAGTGAGCCAAATCATGGATGTCGTAGTGTCGATGCTGTTGTTTTTAGATTGGGAGAAGATTGACGAGGAAATCAGAGCAATTAGGATGATTGTTAAAAGAATCGTTTTTTTCATAGTTTGGAAATAAGAAAGGGTGCAAAAATAAGAAAAAAGCGCAAAGGGAAAATGGAATCTACGCTCTATTTTTTTAAGCGAACTGCAGTGATTTTGTTTATAAATAGTGTTTAAAATCTATTCAAATATTATTATCTTTGTCGCATTGAAATAGACGGTAAGGAGAGTGATATAATTTATTAAAGATAAATAAAATGCTAAAACGATTTTGGATAATATTATTTAATGTGCTGTTTTGGATTCTTGTATTGATCGTGTTCATGAACGTTTCCTTTGTGGGACCGCAACTTTCTCACGGATGTCTGGAATTGGTTGTGGTGCTATTGATCATGGGTACAGTTTATCTAAATTATCATGTTATTTACCCCCGTTTTTTCAAGGAAAACAAAACAAAATACTGGTTGAGCACCATTGCCCTGCCTATTGTACCCGTCATGGTTGAAATGCCGCTGCTTCAAGATTATTTCGTGACGATCTATCTCCAAACGGGCGAATATATTATCCCCGCTTTTTTCTATTTATTTGTCCGGGACATGGTTTTCGTTTTGGGAAGCCTCTATTTTAATCATTCCAAAGCGTTGAAAATTAATCAAGAGAAAGAAATTGCACAGTTGGAAAAGGAGCTAGCTTGGGAACGGGAACGGCACGAAATCGAGTCGGAGTACATGCGCTACAAGATTGCGCCCCATTTCCTGTACAACATCATCAACTATATCTTCTTTTGCTCTATCGAAAAGAAAGAAGAATTGCCGAATCTTCTTTATAAATTGTCCTGTGTATTGGATTATTACATGCATGATTCAACGAAGCCATTGGTCAAGATGGCGGATGAATATGCGTTTTATGAGAAATACATTGAGTTGGAACGGCTGCGCTATGAGAACGGTATTGAGGTGAGTTTGGAGATAGATCATTCGTTGGACGACAGCCTCATTGCACCGCTGCTTTTCGAATGCTATATCGGGAACGCTTTCAAATACGCACCCCACGATGGCACTGGGAAAATCGAAATCAAATTCGAGAAATTGGAACAGGATAAAGTGCAATTTACTTGTAAAAACAACAAACAAAAGAGTACAAAGCGACATGATTTGGTCTCCAGCAAGAACGGCATCAACTTCAATCGCAAACGTTTAGACTTTCTCTATAATGTAGCCAATCAATTGATAATAAATGAATTTGATGATCATTACTTTGTAAAGCTAGTGGTCCGGAGGACAAGACAATTATCAATCAACAATGAACTGATAACTGCCAACTGATCTCATCCTGTTGTCACAGATCCCAAAATATCTGCGATCTCTTTTCGACGAGGAAGGAGTTGGGTTAATTTTTGGGCGATGAGTTTTGTGATCTCCTCGGGAGGGTTCTGGCTTAGCTCGAAAAGCAAAAATTTTCGGTGATTATCCAATATTCTATATTTGAACCAGTTAATATTTTGTTCGACTTCGCTGTTCAACTTTTGGGCGTTGTTCATCAGTGTGTTGGTGGTGATATCGAAACGATGTTCCCACTCATCGCTGTATGCGGGATCTTTCTTCAAAAGATGGTCAGCTATGAAAGTGCTGATCTCCTTGCTTTCGTGCAAGGCGAAATGCTTTCGAATTTCGTCCTGATCGTTACTGCTGGTTGCGATCTCCGCATACTCTTCATAGATAATCTGAAGCATGGCATTGGAGAAAGCGATCTCTTCCTCGTGAAACTCATCGAAAACGTGTTGATCAATGCGTTTTTTAACAAATACCGCTTCCCCGTTCTCATCCTTCATCTCCACATTGATCTCATATAACCCGTATTTTAAGATAAGGATAATTATCTTTTCTTCAATGACTTCCAACGGATTAATTTTCAGAATCTCTGGTTTTGGCGTTACTGTTTTTGGATTTATCACATTGGGCATATCCACTTTGTCGCCCTGCCGTTTCTTCTTCCACATCTCCTTGCGTAGCTGGATGTTGAGTGTTTCCTCAGGCAAATCGAAGATTTCCGCACACTCTTTAATGTAGAAGGCTTGTGCAATGGGGTTTGCTACCTCGGCCACCGAACGGATCATCTCGGTCACCATTTCCGCTCGTTTCACCGGGTCGTTGCCGGCTTCTTTGGACATCACTTTCACTTTGAAAAGCAGGAAGTCGGTGGCCTCATTCGTTAGGTAGTCCAGCAGTTCCTTGTTGGAACGGGATCGGGCGAAAGAGTCGGGATCCTCGCCTTCGGGGAGCAGCACAACTTTCACATTCATTCCCGCCGACAAAAGCATGTCAATCCCGCGGACAGAAGCTTTGATACCGGCCGCATCACCATCGTAAAGCACTGTGATATTGGCTGTTTGCGACGATATGAGTTTCACTTGCCGTTCGGTCAATGCCGTCCCCGATGAAGCCACCACGTTCTCGACACCGGCTTGCGACAGCGAGATCACATCGGTATAGCCTTCAACCAAGTAAACATTATCAAGCGTCCGAATACTTTTTTTGGCAAAATAGAATCCGTATAGAACATCGCTTTTATGGTAAATCTCACTTTCAGGCGAGTTGAAGTATTTGGCGATTTTCGCATCCTTTTTCAACGTTCTGCCACCAAAACCGACCACCTTGCCCATGGTGTTATGGATCGGGAAAATGACGCGGCCGCGGTAGAAATCATACAATTTCCCGTTTTCGCTCTCCTTTGTCAGACCGAGTTTCAAAAGCAGTTCTTTGGAGTAAGCGTTTTTCAATGCCTCTTGCGTGAACGTGTCCCAATTTTCGGGATTGTATCCCAATCGGAACTTCTGGATGGTCGCCTCGCTGTAACCTCTTTCTTTAAAGTAGCTTAATCCGACGGCACGCCCCTCGCCAGTATCAAACAACTGACCGGTGAAATATTTCTCGACATAACCATTCAGGATGAACATGCTTTCCCGTAGGTCAGCGGCTTGTATCTGCTCCGGCGTTTTGCCGACCTCCTCCTCAATGGCAATGTTGTACTTTTTCGCCAGATAACGAAGAGCCTCGGGATAGGGAATCTTCTCGTGTTCCATCAAAAAATGCACTGCGTTTCCGCCGGCCTCGCAGACAAAACATTTAAAAATCCCCAACCGGGGACTCACGTACATGGATGGATTTTTATCATCATGAAAAGGACAAGGCCCAACCCAATTCTGACCCCGTTTCTTTAGCGAAACGAAATCCCCAACCACCTCTTCAATCTTAGAGACCAGTAGAATTTCATCAACCGTCTTCTTCGATATCATTATCGTTTCACTTTGAATTTCTTAAATGTCGCATCGTCTTGTATCAAAGAGAGCGCTTGTTGGAAGGTGTCGTCATTTATTAAAAACACTTGGTATGCTTCACCGTAACTATATAGATTACGAGCCAATTCAAATTTCAGATACTCTTTAATATATTCAGGTGCTTTATCCTCGTTTCGCAATTTCACCGATTCGTTGTAAGAGTCCACGACGAACTGGGTCATCATTTTTTCGAGTTGTTCCAGCTTGTTAAAATCATCCGGTTTAGCATAGATAGAGTCTATTTCCGCTGTTTTATTTTTTACAAATGATATTAACCGGAATGATAAGCCCAAAGGCAATGTATCTTTAACGCCTTCCTGTTTCGCCCTATCCATCAATTGGTCGTATAATTTTTTGGATATGTCGAAATCCTTTTTGAAATCCTCGATGGTGGGATATTTTTTCAGATATTCGTCACGGTATTCTCCCATGTAATCGATAGTGAAACCGCCGAAAACGCCCTTACGCATCAGTTCATTATACAATGACGAATATTTTGTGGTGTCATATGGAATGAAAATGTCGGGCATGATTCCGCCGCCGCCGTAAACTACCCGGTGGTTCGGAGTAAAATATTTCAACGAATCGGGAAACTTGATGCTGTCGGCGGTCAAATATTCACCGTGTTCGTAGCGATTGCTCAAATCTTCATAATATTTATCCAACCCGTCATCATATGGTTTTTGAATACATCGGCCGGTCGGGGTATAGTAGTGGTGGGTAGTTAATCTAACTTGTGATTTATCTACCAGATTCAAAGGTCGTTGCACCAATCCTTTGCCAAATGTGCGGCGTCCCATGATCAATCCGCGATCCCAATCCTGCACGGCGCCGGAGACAATTTCGCTGGCAGACGCCGAGTTTTCATCCACCAAAACAATCAACTTTCCTTTTTTGAAATTGCCATCCCCTGTGGACTTAAACTCTTGTTTTTCATTACGATAGTTGTTTGTGTAAACGATCATCTGATCCGCATCCAAAAACTGATTCGAGATTTTGAACGCCTGCTCCAAATAGCCGCCGCCATTTCCGCGAAGGTCGAAAATAAGGTTTTTCATGCCTTGCGCTTTCAACTTGGTTAAAGCGGTAAGAAATTCTTCCTCAGATGTTTGTGCAAAACGTTCCAACCGGATATAACCGGTCTCTTTATCAACCATAAAGTAAACGTTAATACTATTGATCGGAATTTTCCCGCGGGTGATGGTAAACTCCAGCAATTCGGGGTTGCGCCCTCGTTTGACAAAAACGGTCACTTTGGAATGTTTTGGACCGCGCAAGTGGTCTTGTACCCACTTGTTGTTCAGGTGTTTGCCGGTGGCAATTGCCGTGTCCACCTTCACAATCTTGTCGCCCGCCATCAGGCCCACCTTTTCCGAAGGTCCGCCGACCAGCACTTCCATAATATTGATGGTATCCTTGATCAGCTGGAATGTAACTCCGATTCCGTCAAATGCGCCCTGCAACGGTTCGTTCGCCTGTTGCACGTCTTTTTTGGAAATATACGTCGAATGCGGATCCAACTCTTTTAACATGTTAATCACGCCGGTTTCCACCAATTTGTCGAAATCCACCGTGTCTACATACAACTCATTGATCGATCGTAACAGTTGATTCATCTTGGTGTTACTCAGGGAATAGGAATTATTTTGCGCAAAAAGCGCATTATTAAAAGTTAAAAAAGCAATAATGGTGATAACTAATCCTCTGTATTTCATATCTGTGTTTTAGATTTTATTTTTGCGATGATAAACGTTTCATAAGCCCAAATAGTTTATGGCGGAGCAAAAATAATAAAAAGGCGCAAAGGGCATTCGAATACTTTTCTGTGGCGCAGAAAGCTATTGCATTTCTCATTTTTTCACCTTATTTTTGCCAGGTTTTATTTATAAGACTCAACTAAGAATATTCTACACTGCCTCTAATCGTTCATTTGCCCGCTTGGTTCTACCTGTCTTCCGAAAGCGATGGTTTTGTGTATGCAAAAGACATTAAATATCCAAATGGGTGAGCAAACTATTAAAATAGGGAGTATGATCTCGAAAAGATCATCTGATCCCACTGTAAATGAAAACATGAAAAATTTCTCCCATGAATAGTATAGAATGGATAACTGTCTTGGCAAATCATTTTCAAGGAATGACAGTTTTGGATTGGCTCATAGCCTTGGGTGCAGGAATCTTTGGGGGGGCGATTGCAGAATGGATTTTTCGCCCGAAACGAAGAAAAGAGAAAAATTCTGCCGCTTCCAAGCGGTAAGAATGATTTCTACTTATGGAACAAAGTTTCAAGAGAGGACAGATCTTTAAATTCGTGAAGTTGTAAGTTCCAAAATATTTTTGAAATGCAAGGGCTCTCATCTGGGAGACTCTTTTTGGTGTGCAAACATGGCATTTGACCAGACTGTTTTCTTCTTTTTTGTGCTCGAAATTTATCCCCCTTGTAATTCATATGTTACCATATTGTAATATGGCGACTCTACTTTTGCCGCATCAAATTGACGACTATAAATCTTGCAATTGAAAAGTATGAGCATGAACAAACTGAAATCTGTATCACTTAAAATCACACTCTTATTTCTTGTAGCCTCATTTTGTTCCTCCTTATATGCCAAAGATAAAAGTCCAGTTATTGAAGGTGTTGTCAAAGATGCCAAAAGCAGCGAAAAAATCGCGTATGCCCATATTGTTGTGGAGGAAATGTATGTGGGTGCGACCTCTGACACGAGCGGCTATTTTACACTATCCATTCCATCGGGAAAATATAGACTCAGAATATCATATCCGACACATATAACACAGTTTGTGGAGGTTAATTTAGAGGATACCTCCCATGTTTATATACATATTGCTTTGGAGCCTAATAGCAGCTTATTGGAATCTATTAGTATTGTTACCGAGAGAAATAAGAATACTGAAAGTGTTGTTATTGAGCAAATAAAAGAAGCTCAAACCGTTGCAAGCGGAGTTTCCAATGAGCAAATCGTCAAATCGCAAGATAAGGATGCCGCCGAAGTAGTGAAACGGATTCCCGGAGTGACCATTATGGATGATCGTTTTATTGTCATCAGGGGATTAAGCTTGCGTTATAATGATGTGTGGCTCAATTCGGGCATAGCTCCCAGTTCTGAATCCGACTCAAGAGCATTCTCTTTTGATTTTATTCCTTCGGGAATGATTCAAAATATCTTAGTTTACAAAAACTTTTCGGCGGATATGCTCGGCGATTTTGCCGGTGGATTTGTTAAGGTTCAGACCATGGAAACACCTAATAATCAAGGACTACAAATAGGATATGGTATCGGGTTTCGTACCCATTCGGTATTCCGTCCTCATGCAAGTTATTCCCAATCAGGATGGGATGTTTTGGGAGCAGGCACCATACCGCGCGGTATGCCGAAAGATTTTCCGGCGCATCTTAAAAATGTGAATTTAAATCAAGCGTGTAATTATGTCCGTCAACTTTCCAATAACTGGGAAATCCATCAAAGAATGGCTCTGCCGGATCAATCCCTGTCGTTTTCTTTCAGTAATCAGAAGAGAGTTAAAAGTCTGACCATCTCCAATATCGTATACCTTAGTTACCATTATTATAATGACCATACAACGCTGGAGAACAACCAGTACGGTATTTATGATATCGGGGAAGGCAAACCTGTTTTCAATAAGCAATATAACGACACCGTATATCAGGAAGTTAGTAAAATAAATCTGGGATATAACTTGTGTTTTTTTACTCGAAACGGGCATAAAATCCGGTTTAAAAATTTATTTCAGAATATAGGCAACAATAAAACCTCGTTTCGTGAGGGAAGAAATTACAGTAATGATTATTACGAAAAATCACAAGAGTTTTTCTATAAGAACCGACTTACCTATGCGGCGCAATTGGAGTCTTCCCACGATTTAAAAAATAGGAATACAGATCATTTGGATTGGACGTTGGGTTATGCTTATGTGCTCAACAACGAGCCGGATCGCCGTATTATGGATGCGCGGAAAGATGTGAACGAAAACAGCCCCTATGTTGGACAATATCGCTCTATGGACAACGATATTCGCCGATATTTCCAAACGTTGACCGAACACAATGTTTCGTTGAATGTGAATTATAATCATACATTTAAGTTGGAGAAATTAGCAGTCGGAATTAAAACCGGCCTCTATTCCGAGTATAAAACGCGCGATTTTCAGATCCGGAATTTTGCCTATAAAAAGAGTATCGACAACAACCTTCCCCAAGGTTATTTCTACTATCCGTATCCCGAAATGTTTGATCCGCAATATGTAACTCCCGATGGTTTTTATCTTGCCGAAAATACGGGTAAATCCGATTCTTACAATACATTCCGATTAACGGATGCTGTTTATGCGTTAGCCAGTTTGGAGGTTTTCAACGTTGCGTTACATACGGGTTTGCGGATGGAACAGTCGTTGTTGAATTTGGATAGTTATGAATCGGATGGTGTTAAACCTGTGCATGTTCACCAAAATACGCTCCATTTTTTACCCTCCGTCAACCTCGCTTATACCATAAAGAAAAAACACATCATCCGCACGGCTTACGGCATCACTGTGAACCGTCCCGAATTCAGGGAAGTCGCTCCTTACGTATATTATGATTTCGACAATTTTTCCTACTATGAAGGCAATCCGGAATTAAAAGAGGCTACGGTTCACAATGTGGATTTACGCTATGAATTTTATCCCAACCGAGAGGAGATGATCAGTTTCGGCGGATTTTACAAACATTTCATCAATCCGATTGAAAATACATATTACCATGCTGGCGGACAATATCAATACACTTACATGAACGCCCACTCGGCGGTAAGTTACGGGTTGGAGTTGGATATCCGCAAATCTTTGTATTTTATGAAGTTAAAAAATTTTAGTTTGGTGTTGAATGCTTCGCTTTTAAAAAGTCAGGTGATATTTCCCGATGAATCTATTGAGTTAGGCAGAAGCATGCAAGGACAATCGCCTTTCATCGTGAATACCGGATTATATTATGACAATACGGAAATCGGTTTGACATTCAGTATTTTGCATAATATTATAGGAAAACGTATTGTAGCTGTCGGACAGGTAAATCAAAATGCAAATGAAAATATTCCCGATACGTATCAAATGCCGAGACACTCTTTAGATGTTTCCATTCAACAAAAAGTGGGAAAGTTCAAACTCTATGTCAGTGCCAAAAATATCTTGAATCAAAAAATTATTTACACTCAAATGGGAGTTTATTCAGGCGAAAGTAAGATAAATCATTACACACAAAACACAAAAGTCATCAAAACAGGTGTGCAAATCAGCACGGGATTCACTTTGAATTTTTAGATATACGACATTAAAAAGCATGTTATTAACATTAAAAAGTAATTAGAAATGAAACAGAAAATCAGGATTTTAGTTTTAACAAGTTTGATTGGATTAAACTTATTTACAGCGTGCAACAGATGCGATGAAAATGATCCCAACAGCGATTGCTACGTGCCTCCGGTATCGTCTCAAAAAGGAAATGCGACATTGGAAGGTGAAATTAAAGGAAACCGCATGTTGAGCGCTGACACGACCTACCTATTGAAAGGTTTTGTTTATGTGACGGATAGAGCCACTTTGAACATTCCTGCCGGAACGGTTATTAAAGGGGATAAAGACAGCAAAGCCACTTTAGTAATTGAGAGAGGCGGTAAAATCATGGCGCAGGGAACGCAGGCAAAACCGGTTGTCTTTACATCTAATCAGCCTAAAGGAGAGCGTAATTATGGCGACTGGGGCGGTATTGTTATTTGTGGTAAAGCCAATGTAAATGTTCCCGGTGGAGAAGCCAAGATCGAAGGCGGACCACGCTCTTTCTACGGCGGCAGCAACGATAATGACAATTCGGGAACGATGACCTATTGCCGCCTTGAGTTTTGCGGCATTGAGTACGGAACCGATAACGAAATTAACGGTCTAACGATGGGCGGCGTGGGAAAAGGAACTGACATCCACCACATTCAAGTATCTTTCTGTGGAGATGATTCTTACGAATGGTTCGGCGGAGACGTCAATGCCAAGTATTTAGTGGCTTTCCGTGGTTGGGATGATGAGTTCGACACCGATAATGGCTTTTCTGGATCACTTCAGTTTTTAGTGGGAATCAGGGATAAAAATGTGGCGGACAAATCCAAATCCAACGGTTTTGAATCGGATAATGACGCCAACGGCTCTGACAATTCTCCCGTTACCTCTCCCGTGTTTTCCAATGTGAGTTTATTCGGGCCGGTGGATTTGGCTCATATTCCTACCGGTGGGAACGGTGAATTTCAGGCAGCCATGCATTTACGGAGAAACACCCGCTTACAAGTCCATAATTCCCTATTCGCCGGGTGGCCATTGGGTTTATTTATTGACGGAAGCAAATGCCAGAATAATGCCAGTGCGGGAACTATAGCCGTTAAAAACTGTATTCTTGCCGGCATGGGAGAAAATTTCAAGAGCGAATTTGACGAGACTTACTTTACGGCTAACAATTCGACCCCGCTATCCAACGTCAGCGATTTGAAAATAAGCAATCTGACTTTAAACAAACCGAATTTCCTTCCTCAATCTGGCAGTCCTCTATTAAGCGGTGCTGATTTTACGGGATTATCCGATTTCGAGCAGGTGAATTTCATCGGAGCTTTCGGCACAACCGATTGGACTTCGGGATGGTGCAACTTTGATCCGCAAAATACGGAATACTAAGCATCCGGTTTTTGAAAGGATTGGGTTGAAATTTGTTCAATCCAATCATTTTTTATCTGCGATTAAAATACTACTTTTACATTTTTTATATATCATAAATCCATAGTATGCAATACAATATTCTTATCGTTGATGATGAACAAGTTATAAGGGAAATCTTAGAGTTTAATTTGGCCAGCGAAGGTTTTGAAATTACTTGCGCCACTTCTGCGGAAGAAGCGCAGGAAAAATTGAGTTCCGGTTTTTCACTTATTTTATTGGATGTCATGATGGGGGGAATGTCGGGATACAAGTTTGCGGAATCTTTGCGAAAAAAAGGAAATCAGATTCCGATTATATTCCTAACCGCCAAGGATACCGAAAATGATATGTTGACCGGATTCTCGGTTGGTGGCGATGATTATATTTCCAAACCGTTCTCCATCAAAGAAGTAATCGCTCGCGTAAAAGCGGTTTTAAAACGGCAAAAGAGAGAAGATAAATTCATTTTCCATGATTTTATCATGGATTTCGATGCGAAAGAGGTGTCTATTAACTCAAAAAGGATAGATTTGACCAAAACCGAATATAAACTACTCGCTTTACTGGTGTTGAATAAAAATAAAGTGATCGCCAGAGATGAGATTATCGATGAACTTTGGAAAGAAACTCCATTTATCACGGAACGCACTGTGGATGTACATGTTACCAGATTGCGTAAAAAAATAGGGGAATATGCTTCCTTCGTTACCAACCAACCTGGGTTTGGCTATCGGTTTAACACGGAGTTGTAGGCAAACCTGTGAATAAAAACAGAGAAAACATGGCAAACACATACACGCTAAAATACAAACATAAAATATTTCTTTCTTTTCTGCTCATATTCTCATTATTCACCATTGGAGTGGTATTATTTGAGCAATCCCGCGAACGGGAATATAAAACCAATGCGTTAGAAGAAAAATTGGATGCTTATGCCAATATGACTGATGCCGCATTGAAACGAAAAGAATCCTTAGATAGTTTAGTCTTATTATTTCCGGGAAATATTCGGGTAACATTGATTGATTTTCAGGGGGTTGTATTATACGACAATATTATTAAAAATCCTTTCGGGATGGAAAATCATGCCGAAAGACCTGAAATTATTTCCGCACAAAACAAACAAAAAGGCGATGATATCCGGACATCTTCTTCCAATAATCAGCAATATCTCTATTATGCCAAGTGTTTCAGCAATTATTATATTCGGGTGGCTTTGCCTTACGACGTGCAGGTTCGTAATTTCCTTAAATCTGATAATCTTTTCCTTTATTATATTATTGTGCTTTTCGTTGTGATGTTGTTTTTGATCCGTTATGCTTCAGGCAGATTTGGGAAATCCATTCGCAAACTGAAAGATTTCACCAATGCAGCCGAAGACAATAATCTTGTTCAACCGATGGATTTTCCCGATGATGAATTGGGCGAAATAGGAAATAAAATCGCTGAAAACTACCATCGTTTAGAAGAAAGCAAAAAAGCGGTCACCCTTGAACGGGAGAAACTTTTACAACATGTGTATAGTTCCGAAGAAGGCATTTGTTTTTTCACGCCCAACAAGTCCGTGGAATTTTATAATGGCCTGTTTATTCAATATTTTAATACCATTACCGATGAGGCTAACAGTGATCCTGGCCTGTTGTTTTCCGATACTTATTTTGAGAAAATAAATGCATTTTTGTCTCACCGGACAAATGATAAAAGTTATTTTGAGTTGAAAATCAACAGGCAAGGAAAAACGTTTATTGCTCGTGTCAATGTGTTTGAAAACAACAGTTTTGAGATTGTTTTGAATGATATTACCAAAGCAGAGAAAACACGCCAGTTGAAACAAGAAATGATGGGCAATATCACCCACGAATTGAGAACCCCTGTCACAGGTATCAGAGGTTGTCTCGAAACAGTCTTGAACCACCCAATAGATGCGGAAAAAGAGCATTATTTCATCCAAAAAGCCTATGAACAAATTCTCGTTCTTTCCGAACTGATTCAGGATATGGGTTTGCTGACCAAAATGGAAGAAGCGTCCCATTCATTTCATGCTGAACGTGTAAATATTCCCCATCTGCTTCAAGGATTAAAAAAAGATTTGGGACTTTATTTACAAGAGAAAAACAGTAAAATGGAATGGGATATGCCTGAAAATCTGTCAATAATCGGAAATCACAATTTACTTTATGCTATTTTCCGCAATCTGACCGACAATGCCATTCGTTATGCGGGTAATGATGTTGACATCCATATACAGAAATACAATGAAGATAAGGACTTTTATTATTTTTCTTACTCCGACAATGGTGTTGGTATTCCGGAAGAACACCACTTAAACCGTTTGTTTGAACGTTTCTATCGAATCAGCGAAGGTCGAACACGTGATACGGGTGGTTCCGGCTTAGGACTTTCTATCGTGAAAAATGCCGTTCTTTTCCATAAAGGAACAATTATTGCCAAGAACAAAGTTAACGGCGGATTGGAATTTTTGTTTACGCTCGCAAAAACAATTAAATCGGATAGTATCACTACATCGTAAAATTAAAGAAGCTAACAACCAGATGATTATTAGCTTCTTACCCCCGTGTTCCAGCTGGGATTCGAACCCAGGACCCCATCCTTAAAAGGGATGTGCTCTA
>JAITVP010000145.1 GCA_031285725.1 Bacteroidales bacterium | reverse complement strand
CCCGATCTTAATCCCATTGAGATGATGTGGTCGAAAATGAAGGCTTATCTGAGAAAGGTGAAAGCCAGAACCAAAGAAGTGCTGGAGGCTGCCATTGCGGATGCTTTAAATATTATTTCTGTATCGGATATTTTAGGATGGTTTGCAGAAGACGGATATAGTACATAATAAATTCAATTGCTATAATAGACATTTACTTCAACTAACAGAAGAATTTAATACGATAAAACAGAACAATGCAAAAATGTCCGAACAAGAAATCTGGGAGCAATTGAAACCGCAAAATATAGAGTATTTTGATGTGGAAGAAAGAGTAACACAACCACGATACAGTTCTGTAATGTGGAAACTTATTGAACGAGAAAGCAATATGTTTCACTAAATTTACTATTATGCCTAATCTATACGATATTTATCTTCAGTTTAAAGCCATTGGTGCGGTAGAATATAAAAATGAACTTCTCATTTTTTCAAAAGAGATAGACACTATATTTTCTCAAGAAAGCGTAGACGGGGAATATTCAACCTATCTGATATTGCCGTATCATCGGATCGCAGCTATCATGAAAAATGACATTGCCAAAAAAGAGAAATCCTTGCTGCACAAGATCATAAATGGAGAGATTTTATTTGATAATCTTGATTTCATTGTTAAATTGCAAAATTATATCCGTTTCTTATTGGGGCGCAAAGAGGAAAATGTTGATTTTGCTTTTGTTCGCGGACAATTATCTGCCATTAATAATGCCGTCAAAGAGTATGATTCTTTGCGGAATCCACATTTAAAAGGGATATATTTATCTGTCATTAAGCAAAAGGCAATCAGTTTATACGATAATCTCTATTTCGATAAAGAAAAAATAGTGACGCAAATTGAGAAATCCGCAAGTGAGATAGGAGAAAAACAATTTCTTGCTATTAATAAGCTGATCAATTTGACATCCAGAGCCGATACCCCAAAACTTGAAAAAACAATCGCAAATCTAATTGCTCAAAATCCGGTACTATCGTATTATCAATCAATCAGCAGCGTAAAGGATTTTGAATTATCAAAACAAATATTCACAATTATCAAAACAATTTATCCGTATGAGGATATTCTTTTCGATTTAAAGATCCCCTTTGAACAGGCGACAGGATCAAAATTATATGCCAAGTATGATAGTGTGCAAGAACATATTGTGTTCGAAATAATCACGGACAATAAGGAAGAAAGGCACACGCCATATAATCGCCTTACGGCAGCTTTGCAAAAATATATGGATAAAAACGGAGCTAAATTTAAAATATGGTTGACCGATGACTATCCTGATATTTGGTCGCTTGAGCTGAGCGATTTAAATGCAAAACAATCGCTAAATAGTGATATGCACGATTTGATGTTTGCTTTTAAAAAACATTGGACTCAAGATTATGCAGTATCTATTGCTATAGTCATTATTTCTAAGATTTTATATGTGCTTTATGAGAACGAATCCAAATGTTCGGAAATAATCAATGTTTTATATGAAAATTGGTTCATTTTTTTGTTTGAAGATAATACCACAACAAACATTTATCAATTCAATAAGAACAAAGAATTTCGGACAGCATCGTTAATGAAGCAAGTAGAGTCCATGAGCAATGATATGGCCTTGTTAGCTGGTTTCTTCCAAAACGGAATAATCAATAAGTATACTTGTGCAATACAAGAATTAGTGACAAATATCATTGAAAAACAATTTAAACATCACATCGAAAAAGAGAATGCTGTTCTGGGTCTATTAGAAGAAACTTGTTCTTCTTTAGGAGTATATAAAAAAAATATCCCTTACATTGCATTGTTAATCAAAACTTATAGAGAAACTCTATGGAAAATTATTTAGAGAACAACGATACGCTTTCTAATAACTACATGGAAAACATACCTTCCAAACGAATACGCAGATTGGCTTGGGGCATTTTCCTCTCCTTGTGTGCGGTATTATTATTAGCGTCTATTGTGCAGTATCCTGATACGGAAATTGTTAGCGTGACGTTGACAACTAATATGCAACGTGAACATCTTGTGGCACGCGCAGCAGGGAATATACATTTCCTGCAATGGGAAGGTGCTGAAGTGGAACCTAACACACCCATTGCAATTGTCGAAAACACAGCAGATTATGAAGATGTTGTCAGTGTTGACAGCATTGTTAAATCGCAACTGAAGATTTTAGATACCGCATTGGTTGATAGCACAAATCTTAAAATCACATATCGCTTGGGTGAGATCCAAGAGTATTTTTTAGCTTTTTATAATGCAAGGAAAAATCTTGAGATGGTAGTATATGACAGAGTTGCGGTGAAAGCAATAGAAGGCTTGAAACAACAACAACAAATAGCGCATGATTTACTTGACATATCAAACAAACAATTAGGGATAGAACAATCTATCACTCAAGCTCAAAGCGAGTTACACCAAAATGCTCAAAATTCATATTACGAAGAAGCCGCCACTAAGGAAGAGTATTTACAAGAAAAACTCCGATTTCTCAGCCAATTGCGTAACGAACAAAGTGCAAGTCTAAATACTAAAAATATTGTAGAACAAATTTCAAGCATCAATACCACATTAGGTAAAGAAGAACTTGATTTTGAAAAAAAAATACTGTTTTATCGCTATGAATTTGTTTCAAGTGCTTATCAATTACTGAGTATGGTTGAAGAGTGGAAGGCTCGTTATTTGTTGACTTCTAATATAGAAGGGAATGTGATATTTTTAACAGGATGGCGCGACAATCAATTTGTAAGTGCGGGAGATGAAGTAGCCACCATTATTCCCCACGACGAAGAATATTTTTGCTACGGTTTCGTTCAGCCCAAAAGCTTATCAAAAATAGAAAAAGGGCAAAAAGTAAATATCAATTTTGATGGATATACAACTTTTGAATACGGAACCGTTCTTGGAAACTTAGACTACATTAATATAATAAACAAAGATTCTATTGTCAGAGTTTTTATCTCTTTGCCTGATGGTTTGATCACCTCTCACAAAGAAACAATAAACTTTGTACACGAATTACGAGGTATGGGACAAATCATTACTAAAGAAAAATCAATCTTATATCGGTTGTTTGAGAAAACAGCCAAAGCATTTGAAAAAAAGAAATGACCGAATGAATCCCAAAGCAATTATCATAATAGGTCCTCCAGCGGTAGGTAAATATACTATTGGTAAAATGTTGAGTGAGAAATGCAAGTATCGCTTCCTTCATGAACACCAGTTGTTAGATATAGCTTCGGCTCTATTTGCTGAAAACTCTTTTGAAAGGACAACGTATTATTTCAAATTAAGATTGGACATATTTTCCGATTTTATAAAATATAATAGGGCAAATCTCTCTATTGTAACTACTTTTGTGCATCTTTTTGATAATGATTATTATAATAATTCCATGAAATCGTTTTTGAACATATTTCAAAAGAGCAATTATGATACCTGCGTTGTAGAATTGACCGCTTCCTATGAAGAGCGAATCAAACGGAACATAAATGAAGACCGCTTGAAAGCGAAACCTACCAAACAAAATGTAGAAGAATCTGTAAAAAGGATGAATGCCATCGAAAAGAATGCCAGAGCCAACTCTACTGAAAATGATATTTTGCTTGTTAACCATCGTCATGAAGTAATTGATACCGAATTATTATCCCATGATGAGGTCGTTGAAAAAATAATGAATTTACTATAGGTTGTTTGATTTTGACTTGAAAAATAATGGCAAGCAATTAGAGGAGAGTTTGCTTCAAAAATGAAAAAACATCGCAAAAAATAACCCTATGATTAACATGAAAGAAATCGTCCTGGCTTTTCTGTTTTGTGTTGTCTTCCCGTGTATGTTGCATGCACAACAGCCATTAGACACGATCAGCCTTTTTTTCGCAGTTGACAAATCGGCTGTGGAGGCTAATAATGCCCTGTTGTTAGACGAGCTCATTGCAGACACAAGTATCACGGGCATAAATATTTATGGTTATGCCGATTTTTTGGGCAGTGCGGCATACAATCAACAATTATCGGAAAGAAGAAGTGTAAATGTTCAAGATTATCTTATAGGAAAAGGAGTTAGCAGAGAAAAGATCAGCGTTGTGAAAGGCTACGGCGTGCATCCAAACAGCGCGGAAGAAAACCGCAAAGATTTTTCAGATAGCGGAATTCAGGCTCACCGAATGGTGCAGGTTGCTTATGGCAGAAAACCGCAAAATAGCAGTGGAGAGGAAAAACTGTCGGACGAAGTTCTTGTGGAGAACACTAACATTGTGTTGGAAAATATCCATTTTCATGGAGCCTGCGATTTGTTCCTTCCCAAGTCTTATTCGGTTTTGAAAGAATTACTTGAGATCATGCAAAAACACCCCACATTAAAGATAGAAATACAGGGATATATTTGCTGCCATTATGATACGGGCAATGATCAGGATTATGAGGGCAATCCGTTGAGTTTTTGCCGTGCCGAAGCGGTATATGATTACCTTGTCGTTAATGGTGTTGATCCGGCTCGCCTAAGTTATGTGGGATTTGGCTCCAGCCGTAAAAGATTCCCCCTTGAACAAAACGAATATGAACGCGCGATGAACCGCAGGGTAGAGATATTGATTCTGGAAAAATGATTTATCAGAAGTTTCGTTCCCTACAACTTAAACATTTTTCCTATTTTTGCCGGTCTTAACATTTTAGCGGAAATCATGCGCACCATTACCCTAGGGGATAAAAATTTTGCAGAATACATCACTGAGTCAGAGATCGTTGCGGCTATCGACCAAATTGCTGAAAAAATAAACCGGGACTATCGGGACGATGTGCCGGTGGTGATTGTGACACTTAACGGTGCCATTTTTTTCGCCGTGGATCTTCTGCAGCGTTTGGCTATAGATGTGATCGTCTCTTGTATCCGTGTCAACTCCTACTGTGGTACCGAGACTACCTGTCAAATCGAGAACTTGATCGGGTTAAAGGAGGACGTTGCCGGAAAACGGGTGCTCATTTTGGAAGATATTGTCGATACCGGTAATACCTATCAATATATACATGAACTGCTTACGGCAAAAGGCGCGAAAGATATCGCCATTGCGACGATGACATACAAACCGGACTCTTACCAGAAAAACCTGCCGGTAGATTACCCTGCCCTCACCATCCCCCCGAAATTTATTGTCGGGCGCGGATTGGATTACGATGGCTTAGGGCGCAACTACAGAGACATTTATCAGATTTTAGACAAATAAAGTGCATCATTTTTTCCGTAATTCACCCTTTGATAGCCAAGTATGAAAGCTAATCAACCATTTAATATTGTTTTACTCGGCGGCCCCGGAAGTGGAAAAGGCACGCAAGCCAAACTGATCAAGAAAAAATATGGATTGGTACATCTTTCCACCGGTGCGCTTTTCAGGCAAGAGATCGCACAACACACCGAAATTGGAGTCATTGCCGAAAGAGTTATCGATAAAGGAAATTATTGTCCTGACGATCTTACACTCAATATGTTAAATAAACACATTGAAGCGACCGGCCATGCCACAGGTTTCATTTTTGACGGTGTGCCGCGTACGATTGAGCAAGCGAAGAAAATGGATGGCATTAACTATTCGCCCGCCGTGCCCGTGAGTTTGGTGATTTATCTATTTGTTAGCGATGAAGAGATTACAAAACGTATCCTGCGCCGAGCCAACGAAGAAGATCGCAGTGACGACAAAGATCCCGAAGTGATCAAACAGCGGATCGCCAATTTCCACAAATTGACGGAACTGTTAGTGCGTTATTATGCGGAGCAGGGAAAGTTATTGACCGTCAGTGGAATGCAATCGGTCGATGAAGTTTTTCATGATATAGATGCCATTATTGCTCACGAATTGATAATTTGACAGAAACAGCTTGTATGTCTGAAATAAATTACAAACACATCGCAATAGAAGGCTGCATTGGGGCGGGGAAAACAGAGTTGGCGCAGCAGCTGCACAACGATCTTGGCGGAGATATCATATTGGAGCATTTTGCGGAAAACAAATTCCTGCCGTTGTTTTATCAAGATCCGAAAATGTATGGTTTTCATGTTGAACTCACCTTTTTAACAGATCGCTATGCGCAGATTCTCTCGTATCAAGAACTCCTCAAAAAGAGAGCGAATTTTGTCATATCGGATTATTTTTTCGACAAATCCTTCATCTTTTCCGATAACAATCTGGAAGGGGCGGAATTGAAATTATATCGTAAACTTTTCCATTTTCTGCACGATAATCTTCAAAAACCAAATATTGTGTTGTATTTGTACAAACATGCTGATTCTCTGTTACGGAATATCCAAAAACGAGGACGACCTTACGAGCAAAATATACAAAAGCACTATTTGAAAAAAATACAGGCAAAATATCTCGCATATTTGGAAAATGTGACAGATTATCCTGTTTTGCTTCTCAACACGGACGCCTTGGATTTTGTAAGCAACCAATCGGATTATGATTTCATAAAACATTTGCTTTCAGAAGAATATGAGTGTAAAAATCACCGTCTCTATTTTTAAAACGCATTGTGTCGATTTTTTCAGTTCGCAGGTAGTTTTAAGTTCACAAATTTTACTATTTTTGCTCGAATTTTTTGCGCACATAAAATAAAAATAAACAATACATTATGAAGAGAGTTTTTCAGATTATTTTAATCCTTGCAGCACTTTTTTTGACTTTACTTGTTTTCAGAAGCATCATGCGCCCTGAAAAACTGAGAATGGTTTACACGGAACGGCACAATGAAATTCGCAACCGTTTGATTACGTTGCGCACGGCGCAAACCGTTTACCGGAACGAATATAAGAAATTCGCTTCGGATGTGGATTCGTTGTGCGATTTCGTTAACAACGGCTATATCACTATTGAGAAAAATATTGGGGAAATTCCGGATAAAATGACAGAGGAAGAGGCATTGAAACAAGGAATTTTGCAGAAAGAGATCATTAAGATTCCCGCATCCGAAAGGATTATTGAATTGGACCCGAATGCTAAAGCGCACTTGAAAGATTTCAATGTGATTCCGTTTACCGAAGGCAAGAGATTCGAAATTCAAAAAGGTTCGCTCTCCAGCAGCACTTACGAAATTCCGGTTTATAGAATCGATGTTTCAGGAGAAGACATTATGTCGCACTTGGACGAAAGCATCAATCCGCCTAACACGAGATTTTTTATGAGAATATTTAATTACGCCATGTACGGTGGCATAGAGGACGACACTTTTGAGGCGGAAGATATGTATATGGGGTCGTTGGAAGAATCAAGTACTGCCGGAAGTTGGGAATAATGAACGCTTTTCTATATGATCAGGCAAAATCCATCCGTATTAGTACGGATGGATTTTCTATTTTTAAAAAAGAAGGAGATAAAAAAAATGTTAAAAAGGAATTCTTTAATGTTGTTTTAAGCATGTTGCCTCAACATGCCGCGGAATTTCTGAATCTCACTCCTGAAGAGACCTTGAATGTGATCGTGAACACCACTGTCCCGATTTTGATTCCTAAACCGTTTTTTGCGGAAGATCATGTCCGGGAATATTTACAGATCCAATTTAACATTTCCACCCAAGATCATCCATTTATTGACGAAATCGAAGATTATTACGCTGTCTACTTCCTTACCGATGAGGTAATGAACAACTTGAAAAGATTGAATACACCTTTTCGCCCTATCCATCAAGCCACGTTGCTCCATAACCACTGGAAAGCGGCCGAAAACAGACCGCACTCTGTCGCCATCCTTTGTGTCAACGAGAAGAATTTTGACATAATCTTGTTGAAAAATGATAAATTGCAACTTATCAATACGTACACTTACAGCGAAAACACAGACATTCTCTATTATCTATTGAATATCACCAAGCAATTTGAGATGGAAATGTCGGAAGTGCACCTGCAACTAATTCAAAATCAATCAAAAGAAACCGCCATATTATTGCGGAAATTTTTCCCGAATTAAAATATTATTATGCGTATTATTAGTGGTAAAAATAAAGGCCGCCAGATCATCCCTCCCTCCCATTTGCCGGTGCGCCCCACAACCGATTTGGGAAAGGAGAGCCTTTTCAATATATTGAATAACTATTTTCATTTTGACCGGATCTCCGTACTGGATCTGTTTGCCGGAACAGGAAATATCACCTTGGAATTTGCCTCCCGCAACGCCGTCAGTGTTATCGCTGTGGACAACCATCACGCCTGTGCCGAGTTCATCAAAAAGACAATTGAAAAGCTAAATTACGACCAGGTGACCGTCATCAAAGGGGACGCTTTCCAGTTTACTGAACGTTCCAAACAACAGTTTGACGTCATCTTTGCCGATCCGCCATACGACTTGGAACGTATTGATAAAATTGTAGATAACGTTTTCAATAACAATCTGTTGAAACCTAACGGCTGGTTAGTTATGGAGCATTCCCGGGGGGTGGATTTTTCGCAACATCCTAATTTTTACGAACATAGAAAGTATGGAAAGTTGAATTTTAGTTTTTTGGTGAATATGACGGAAGAAGTGTAAATGGAAGAAAATAAGAAATTTTTGATTTTCGGATTGGGGAATGCGGAGAACAAGTATGCCGGCACGCGTCACAATATCGGTTTCGAAGTGGTGAGCGCATTGGCGGAAGAATTAGGTGTGAGTTTCAAAAGCGGCCGTTATGCATATGTGGCCGAGGGAAAATTTAAGGGACGGAAGTTAGTGCTGATCATGCCAACCACCTACATGAATCTCAGCGGGAAAGCGGTGCGCTATTGGATGGAGCAAGAGAAAGTGGAGCCGGGTCAGATTCTGGTCATCGCTGATGATATTGATTTGCCGCCCGGCACACTGCGGCTGAAAGGAAAAGGAAGTGGTGGCACTCACAATGGGCTAAATAACATCATCGAAATATTAGGACACCAAGACTACCCGCGTTTGCGGTTCGGCATCGGCAAAAATTACGTCCAAGGTTATCAAATTGATTATGTGTTGGGAAAATTCGACAGCACCGAGTGGAAGGAGTTGATCGAACCTTCCATCAAAAAAGCGATCGGTGTGGTGAAAACATTCGCTACGGTGGGATTGCAGCGGGCGATGGAGCAGTGCAACACGAAAGGAAGCGCTCAGTAGATTCTTTGATATATGAAAAAAATATATTTCTTTTTTTTCACCCTCCTGATCATTTTCCATTCTCAGGCGCAAGAAATCCATCCGGCGGATTCTTCTCGGAAGTTACTGGGTCCTTTCATGCTGTGGAGTAGGAATGAGCTATTGCGGAATGTTTATGATCCGGAGAGAGGCTATTTCCAAAAGGCATTCACCGACAAGGATGATCCGCGGTTTATGATTACCAATGAGGACGAGACGTTCAAGTTTGGGATCGGTGGATTTGTCAATGTGCTTGCTTTCATGGATTTCGATGGCATGGTGGAATTTCCCGATTTTGTTACCTCCCAGATTCCCGTTCCGATGGGAAAGGAGCGTGGACAGTTTGGACTGGGGGCAGCAAACTCGAGAATTAACTTTAAAGTGGTAGGAAAAGCGAAAAAACAGACGATTGTCGGATTTATTGAAACCGATTTCCGGGGTACCGGCAATGCCCTGCGCTTGCGCCACGCCTATATTTCCTATTTCGGATTCACAGTGGGGCAAACTTGGTCCACATTTATGGATTTGGAGGCAGGACCGCCAACTATTGATCAGGAAGGCCCCAACACGCAGATTGCCACCCGACAGCCGATGATCCGATATAGTGGCAATTTCACTCCGAAATTCTCCTTTTCTGTGGCCCTTGAGATGAATACCCCGTTGATTTTTGACTATTCATCGTTTGGAATACAAACCGAATACCCACATCTTCCGGACATCCCAGCAATTTTGAAATTTAAAGACAAGTTCGGACACGTCCAACTGGCGGGCATCGTGCGTGCGATGAATTATTACGATGACACCTTGTCGCACAGCAGCATTACGGAGTGGGGCTATGGTGGGGCAATCAGTGGGAAATTTAACCTGCCAGGAAAGTTTTACATTTACTATCAAGCCGTTGCAGGGAAAGGGATTT
>JAITVP010000090.1 GCA_031285725.1 Bacteroidales bacterium | reverse complement strand
GGGTCGCTTGCTTCCAGTCATGCACCTCTTTGGAAAACAGGCTCAGGTAGGGTATCACGTAGCCATCGTCGTTTTTTTGCACGGGCACAGCGAAATACTCCCGTTTCAAGGCCTTAAAGGCTTCCTCCTTGTTTTCATATTACGTATTCCCGTCGCCTGTTTTGGGCCTTTCATATCCTCCGTTTAGAATGATGTTCGCATAGGGCGGATCGTTTGTCCCTGCGGTGTTGTCCCCCGTCCGGAGCCAGTCGAAGCCAAACTCGCCGTTGTATTTTGGGATTGGAGGATAGGATGCGTCCGGCACCGGCCTGAATTCCACCCTGGCCTTGGCGAATTCCGAGTAAAAGGTCTGGTAAGCGGCATATCCTTTGGAGAAGAAGTAACATCCGTCCAAGGAGTATATGGCGATGTCCGTTGCCGGGAACAGGATGTCGATGCTCCCCGAATCGTTCTCGCAGGAGAGTCCCAGCTTGAATTTCCTCACGTTCTCGCTTCCCGGCGGCCCGGTGGCGCCGCTGCCTGGCGGATTGTAAAAAGGCAACTCCTCCAAATGGAAGAACACGTTGTCCGCCCCCGCTGGCAAAGCGCCCATCACGGCGCCGTGTTCGTCTTCGGTCATCCCCAGTTGGAAAAATGATTTACGCTTCCACAGGTTTTTCTCATGGAACAGGCAGAGCGAGTTGACCACCTCCGCTCCGTCAGCAAACGTCCCCCTGTACACGGAAAATCCGTCGCCGTACAAATGCCGCGTGTAGTCCTCATACCTTAGGCCGTTGTCGAAACACGAGGTGAAACATTCCACGTTGAGATTGTCGAGTTCCGTGTCGTGCGTCGTGTTGTCTTTCAACGCCGCGACAAAGAGCCTCCGCTTTTTAGCGGCGGGAGATGAAGCCGCGTTCTTCCCCGTGTCAAAAACCACTTTGTTTTGTATGACGGCGCCCGTTGACAAGGCGTCTCCGAGGTTTACGATCCTGCTCCTTCCGTAAGCGCACCAGGATGTGTAATCGGCGCCGTCAACGGGGATGGCAAACGCGGGCTTGGCATCGGCCGGCCACAACTCGTTGAAATAGCCGGGCACGGGAAAAACTTGAGTCAAGCAGGCATTGATAAAAACAAAAGACGCGCAGACCTTTCCCTCCCATGCCCATGCGTCAATGTAGAGCGGCCCGACCACGCCCCTTTTGATTCCGGGCGCGTATTTCTGTGGAAACCGTTGCCCCCCCAACCCCGGCGCGATGATGTCCAATGCGGTGAACCGTTCGGTCTCATTGGCGATGGATGGGTCCACCTCGGACTGCATTATTCCGTGAATTGTGTTTTCCTCTTGCTGCGCATCGTACTTTTTTAAAAGGATCGGCCATCCCGATGTTTCGCAATAATCGGTTGGGATCTTGAGGGACAACTCAAAAGACAGCCCTCTTTTGCTACCTGGCATGTCGTAGTAGTTGTACGACCTCCCTCTTTCCGCCAAGATGTGTATGCACACCGTGTCTTTTGTCCGGTATCTCCTTAAAATGTCGGAGTATATTCTCTCGGTCGATCCGATTGCGCCGGCGTCGTGCAATGCGATGCTCCCGCATTTTATGTGCGACCCCCAAAAAGCGGCGGCGTCCAAGAAACGCAGGACGAGTTCCCTGTATCTTGCGGTTTTCGTTGGCGTGGGGGCGCTGATTGTCGAAATGTCGAAAACGTGCTCGCTTTTCCGCGCGTACGCCAGATCAAACAAGAACAACTCCGATAGATACTCTTGCTGGTAATCGCCATCGTCCAGTATAATGTCCAGTCCTATCCTTTCCGAAAAACGGCCCAGTTGCATGCCGGCGTCGCACCTCGGCAATTGATACGCGCCGCTTTCGTACCGGTTGAACGCCCCGTCTATGGTCATGGATTCCGGCAGTTCCAGCGCGTCGTATCCAATCCTGTCCGCGTTGAAAACAATGGGGAGCATGGTGCCCGGGATGGAGGCGTTATAGCTCTCGAAGGCCTCCCACAGCCTTTTAAGAAACGCGGGTTGATTAGCATTTGATCCGTCTATCGGCACCAGGGCATTGTCGCCGTCTATCAAATCGGCCTTGTCCAGTTCCCTGTATATGAAATATTTTATTTTAAGGGGCGAGTAGCTAACCTCCGGCTTCAGCACGAGGTTTACTTTTGCGGGCTTTCCTTCCACGGGTTGCAAGAGGATCCGTCCGTCGCAGATGGCGAACACTTTTGCCGGGTTTGCCGTGTCCGCCCTCACAAAAGAGGTTGTGCGGTAATATATTTCGGGATTGGTGGAAACAAGTGCCGGTGGCGTTAACGACGAGTCCAGCATCATGGTCACGGGGCCGAAAGCGTCCGCTTCCTCAGGCTCTCCCAAAACGGCATGGTCAACAAAAAAATGGGATTTTGGGTTGTATTTTGTACTTGACATGGGATAATTTTTTATATTGGCCTGACTGTTTTTTAAACGCTCCAAAGATATTCTTTTTTTTCAATTATGCAATAGGTGAAAAATTTTTTTCAAAGCATCATCCGGCGAAACAATAAAACGTAAAAATAGCAGTTAAACAAATTGTAAATTTTAAATCTGAAACAATATGGCAATACAAATTAAAGCAGTAGAACGCCCACAACCAGGGATAGCCGGTGGCGGAATAAAAAAATTCTATGCAAGTCCTGTACACGACAGGGAGATAAGTCTTGACAGCCTGACAAAAGGCATCGAAAAAACGAGTACCGTTAATGGCGCGGATATTAGGGCGGTTCTGTATGCCATGGTAGAGGAAGCCGTAAACGGATTATCTGAGGGGAGAATTATCCGCTTGGGCGATTTGGGCAGTCTTCGCATCACAATCAGCAGCGAAGGCAAGGACACCGCCGAAGAAGTAACGGCATCGGCAGTAAAAAAAGCTGGCGTAATTTTCACACCTGGAAAGAAACTGCGTGAAATGCTTGATGCTGCAAGGTTTACGAAAATATAGGCAAGCGTTCAAAATGAGTAACTACTCATTTTATTTTAGTAGCTACTAAATTGCAAACGAGTAGCTACTAAATTTTTTTTTAGTAGCTACTCATTTTTGGACATTACAAATCAGGTCGTAAAATTGAAAAGCATTTTCTCACTTTTTTTAGTTGTTTTTGCTCTTTCTGTGCAGGCGCAGTTTTATAATGGGTCGAACGTTTCATTTGGGAAAAATCGAGTGCAACACCAGCATTTTAACTGGATGTATTACCGGACTGAGCAGTTTGACGTATATTATAATCAGAAATCCAACGAGTTGGCGGAGTACACGGCTTGGAAAGCGGCGGAATACCTTGAAACGATGCAGCGTTGGCTCAGTTTTAGTCCGACCAAAAAACCGCTGTTTATTGTTTATGACACGGAAGGCGATTTCAGAGAGTCGAATTTTGCTTTCGATAATGATGATTTCTATAATCAAGGCGGGGTGACCAACATTTACGGCACCAAGATTTTGCTCTACTTTGATGGCAACCACGCCCATTTCGACAATATGATCAAAAGCGGAATTATGGAAGTGTATGCCCGGCTGGTCATCGAAGGAGAGTCGGTATCCAACAATATCAGTTCCGAGATGATGATGAGTTTGCCCGCTTGGTTTTATCCGGGGTTGTCTTCTTTTGTTGGAAACCATTGGGACAGCGAGATAGATACTTATATCAAGGATGGGATTTTGACCCGCCGCTATCTGAAAACGGAGAATTTGTCAGCCAAAGACGCTATGTATGCCGGACATTCGTTTTGGAAATTCATCCAAGACCGCTTTGGAGACAACGCCATTCCCAACATCTTATACGCCATCCGCTCCTCCCGGAACGCAAACCGCGGATTCTACTATGTTACGGGCATGAACATGGATCAGCTGATGACGGAGTGGTTCCGGCACTATTACGTCATCTACAAAAAGGAGGTTAAAGATCGCCTGCCCGAAGGTGAACCGGTATTAGCGAAATTTAACAATAAAAAGGAGTATTTACACTTTTCATACGCCCCCGATGGGAAAAGTTACGCTTTTGTGACCAATGAGTCCGGGCAGATCAAGATTTGGCTCAAACGGGAAGAAGATAAACGTCCCCGGATGATTTTTAAACGTTATCGAAAAGTGGAGGAGAAGCCGGATGTCTCTTTCCCGTTGATCGCTTGGCATCCATCCGGAGAGATGCTTGGTTTTAGTATGGAAGACAAGGGACAGTGTTATTACTATCCTTATATGCCGGAAGATAAAAAATTAGAGAAACGAATCGTCATTGAGGTTGAGAAGATCACGAGCTGGAATTATTCGGACGACGGTCGGATGCTCATCTTTTCCGGTTTTAAAACAGGACAATCCGATGTTTTCATCTTCAACCTGCAATCCCGTTCCCTCATCAATGTCACCCATGATATTTATGATGATTATCAACCTGTTTTTATGGATCATCAAACCAAAATAGTATTTTCTTCTAACCGAAACCATGATTCGTTACCGGCGAAAGAGAGGTTCTATCAAGCGGATTTCATGCGGAATTATGATCTTTTCATGTATGATTATGCCCAAACAGATCCGCAGTTGTTAAGAATCACCCACACGCCGGATGCGAACGAAACAGATGTCATCGCACTGAGCGACAAGGAGATCCTCTATCTCGGCGATGGGAACGGTATCAAAAATCGGCACATCGCCGTATTCGAGAGCGTGATTAGCCGGATTGACACCGCTATCCATTACGCATACACGGCCCAAACCCAGCCGCTTACCAACAATGGCTATTCCATTTTAGGTCAAGATATTAACCGTGAGACGAACGAAATCACGGATATTGTTTTATACAAGGGGGTGAAGCGCTTTCTAACTTCGCCGTTGCAAATCGCACCGGTTCAGGATTTGGAACTTTCTCGTTTTCAAGCAAAAAAAATGGAAGACCAAACGAAAATCGACAGTCTGCGGCAGGTGATGGTTAGTAAGACTGAAATTCGGAGCCGGCACGGTTTTTTCCAAGTCTATGAAAGCGATCTGAAAAAAAAGGAATCGGATCTTTTCAAAGAGAATTCGGGAGATTCTAACCAAATTGCGGTTGCGAAAGTGCCGGAATACACCACTCCGCGGTCGCGCTATTATAATACGCAATTTACATTGAACAAATTAGTTACGCAGGCCGACTTCAGCTTCCTCAGCACATCCTATCAACAGTATGCCGGTGGAGATTCTCCAATCTACCTGAACACAGGCATCAACGCCCTTGTCATGGTGGGCATCAATGATATTTTCGAGGATTACCGGCTCTCTGCCGGGTTCCGATTGTCATTCGATTTAAACAGCAACGAGTTCATGCTCAGCTATGAAGACCTTTCCCGCCGTTTAGACAAGCAATTGGTATTTTACCGGCAATCCATCACCTCTTCGCTATACGATGGGGTTTTGAGGCAGCGGTCGAACAGCATTTTCTATATTTTGAAATACCCGTTCCACAAATTCAGTGCCCTTCGTTTCACGTTGACAGGACGGTATGAAAATCTCATAACCGGCTCGTTGAGCGATCGGACGTTGGAGGCGGCCAATGTCAACCATTTCTGGGGCGGCGTGAAATTGGAATATATTTTCGATTCGTCCAAAGATCTCTACACAAATCTTTGGAAAGGCACTAAAGTTAAGTTTTTTGCCGAATACGAACACCGTATTTCCAAGGAGCAACTGAACCTCTTTGTTATCGGTTTCGACTGGCGGAAGTCGGTTCGGTTGTTCAAAAATGTGACGTGGACGACCCGTTTCGCCGGCAGTACGAACTTGGGTAGCGGGCGATTAGTCTACTTCATGGGCGGCGTTGACAATTGGGTTGCTGCGAAGTTCAACTCCGATATCACGGTGGATCAGACCAAAAACTACACCTACCAAACGTTGGCGACTCCTATGCGCGGCTTCCGGCAAAATATTCGCAACGGTACATCATTTGTTCTTCTCAACACCGAACTCAGATTTCCGATTGTCCAGCTCATAACTGGAAGATTAAATACTTATAATTTCTGGCATTCCATCCAATTGATTGCCTTCGGCGACATAGGCACGGCGTGGACGGGTGTCAATCCTTACTCCGATGAAAACAGTCTTTATCGGCGAGTTATTGAAAGCGGTTCCATGACGGCCACCGTCAAGCGCCTGGTCGATCCGTTCGTTGCCGGTTTTGGAGTTGGCGCCCGAGCTTCCTTGGCCGGCTATTTCCTCCGGTTCGACTACGCTTGGGGCTTGGAAGACTGGCGAATGTTGGAGAAAAAAGGAATGTTTTCGTTCTCGATCGGATTGGATTTTTAAAAGTTCAATGATTCAGCGTAATTAATGCCATAGTATTTGACGATCATCATGTTTACTCATCATCTCCCCAGATCTGTTTGTTTAGCTCTTTGATCTTCTCGTGATCAGGAACAAAACCTGTTTCCCGGGCATAGTTGCCGCACTCTTCTACCGGAATGTACCCGTCTTGTCCCTCCCATTTGCAAATATAAGGGTTGCTATTCCATTTCCACTACTTTTTTAAATAAATAATCGTGATTAAATAAAAATTGACCACCTCTTTTGTTAAGGATCCTGCCGTAGTTATTCATTTCAATCATTTCGTCTATGGTGGGATACACTTCTATTTCAGGCCTGTCTTGAAACACATCTTTCGCATTGGAAGCGTCAGTGATATCAGAATCAATATCAATGTTAAAAGTATATTTCGACTCTCCAAGTTGGAATGTCCACGGTCCAAATCCAGCGCCGGCAATATTGCCCGTGGGCACACCCACAGAGACCAATTGCGGAATCTGTTTGGAAAACGCCGTGATACTCTGTGCCGCGGAAAAAGATCCCAAATTTTGCAGGATATAGATTTTTCCGGCATACTGCAACGAGTTTGGATCAGGCGCAAAGTATGAGGTATCTGCTAAGCATATCACATTCAGATCGTTCAAGAAAGGCAATGTATTGATTTTCGGATAAATGCTTTCTATTTCATATTTATCTCTTAGTCCATTGATATAATGGTGCATCAACTCGCTGTCCTTGAAAGCCAACATCCGCCTCAAAATCAAGGTGTCTTTCATAATAGCCTGAAGAACATGTAGCCACGCATAGTCGGAGCCTCCGATATTGTCCCGTACATCAAAAATGACTTTCTTTATGGTTTTTCCGTTTCCGATCCTTTTAATGGAGTCGGCAAAAACGCCGCCATCGTCGACCATTTCGCTCATGTAGATGTAAAGTATTCCCAAACTGTCATAATAACAAATTTTGGTAACTATTCAGCCTCTTGCAATCCAAG
>JAITVP010000081.1 GCA_031285725.1 Bacteroidales bacterium | reverse complement strand
CACTTCTCTTGCTATCTTCCCTTACTCTTTTTTAAACCGCAACACCTCTCCGTTTTTGTTAAAAAGCACCAGCGTATCGTCTTCCATGCGGTAGCGGGAAATTTCACTTTTCAGGGCTGAGGCGAATTTTTTCTCCAACGCCATTTCCGAACAGAGCATCTTCGTGGAACCGGTGTAGGAAATATCTATCTTCTTCTTATTCAATATCATATATGTTCCAAAGAAGTTGTTGCAACTGAAACTTCCTAAAATCCTTCCACTGGTGTCGAAAACGATGAAAGGAGTTTTCAGATAAGGTGAATCAATGGGGGTCCCGTGGATGGCGGTGAGTTGCCACGATTGTTCTATGAATGGATTCACTGATTGCTTGGACGACTTCGGCAAATCGTTGGCGCAACCGATACAAAATGACGAGATTATGAAAATAACAAGACCGATAAATAAAAGATTATTCTTGATTTGCATAATATTGTTTGTTAATTTCATCAATATAATATAGAATCTCATCCCTGCCAACATTTGTATGAGCGGAAGTAATGAAATAGCGGGGCAATTCTTCCCAAAATTCAAGCAACCTGTTGAGAAAATCATCCACATGCTCTTTCAGTTTCTGTTTGGAAACCTTATCGGTTTTCGTAAAAACAATGGAAAATGGGATGCCCAATTCTCCTAAGTTGTTGATAAATTCAATGTCATTATTTTGCGGTTCAATGCGGGCATCAACCAGAACGAAAACCAATTGCAGATTCTCCCGATTGATGAAATAATCATCAATCATCCTCACCCAAGCCTCACGCATGGTTTTGGAAATCGTCGCATAACCATAGCCGGGCAAATCGACCAAATACCATTCATCGTTCACGATAAAGTGATTGATCGTCTGTGTTTTACCAGGCTTGGAAGATATCTTCGCCAGCGACTTGTTGTTCCCGATCATGTTGACCAACGAGGATTTCCCCACATTGGAGCGACCGATGAAAGCATATTCCGGCAATATTGTCTCCGGACATTTCTTCCAATGGTCTACGCTTTGTACAAACTCTATCTTTTTAATTACCATAGCTAAAGAACGTTAAATGTTAATACTCAACTTCGCCGGTCTATTTGACATGGCGATATTTCTTCTTCTCGTATATTTCGGAGATATTGATCAGAATACTGATCTCTTCGACTGATCCGAAATCCCTGTTCGGTACGATTCCAAAATATTTTATAGAGGGAGACAAAGATAGGTAAGTTTTTATTAACGGGGGTATTTTTTCGCCTAATTCTCTCACTTTTTGATTTAATAATTTGAAATCCTCGTCCAATGTATTGTTTGAAACTCTAAATGGATTTTCTACCAAATCAGGATTATAGGGAATTTCCGCGGGAACGGCAGGATAGATCAACTCGGTGTCGCCTTTGAAATATTTGTCCAAAAAATCAAGGATCAACTGCCGGGCAGCACGGTTGTAGTTATCATAAATTGTCATTTTTCCGATGAAATAATCCACTTTCGGATAACTGTTTATCAACGCACCCAAGCCGTCCCACGCATTATCCAGAGCGAAAAGCCCCTTGCGGCGACCTGCCGTGGCTTGATATTTGGGTTGCACGAAACTCCTACCCAGTTCTATGCACTTTATCCACTGGTCTTGGATGAATTGGTCGGAATAATGGAATAATTTAGAAGTCGGGGTATGCGGATAGCGGTTTGCATCCAACGGCACATCAGTGGCCAGAATGAAACGGTAGGCGCTGACAATCTCCTGTTCCGCCTCGCTCCACACGATCAATTGTTGAAAAGGGTTCTCCGCCGTGTCGTACTCGTCAATGTCAACGGATTTCCCGGTTCCGCCACCGGCATTGCGGAAAGTCACTTCGCGTAACCGTCCGATTTCGAGCATCGTGTTGGGGGCGTTGTGCGCATTCAAAATGTAAATTGAATTATCACCGACATTCGTTTTTCTCACAAATTTATCCGGAGCCAGCTCATTTTCTATCAATTTCACATGTATCGGGGATATAATGGGTTCCATTCTTCTCACGTTTTTTTTAAGGCATATACTTCATCTTTCAACCATTCTGCCCAAGCCTTGTCGCTCCGGGTGTCGTCAAAGTGACAATAAGGGATTTCCTCGCCAAAAATAACATTAATTACGTTACCTTTTTGACGAAAAGCTTCATCGGGCAACAGTGCCATTTCCAAATTAATCTTGATGCCGAATTTCCGGCGCAGATTGGCCAACCGATAAAATCGCCGACTATTCTGCCCATCGAAAAAAGCCGGTACTATATTGCGTTCATACTCTTTCGCTTTAGAAATAATACTCTTTTTCCACTCCAAATCCTGTATTTTCCCGTCAATCTTTCGGGAACACAAACCCGCCGGAAAGTAGAGGATCAGGTCATCGGAGGCAAAAGCGTCATTGAATTGGTTGGTCGCCTCCACATTCGTCCGGCCGTGTTTGTTGATCGGGATGAAAATATCCTTCATCGGGGTCAATTGCATTAGCAAATCATTCACAGGGAATTTAATGTCGCTTCGATACCGACCCAGCACCGAAATCAGAGCCAATCCATCCAACCCGCCCAACGGATGGTTGGAAACCACAATCTTCCGACCACTGGCGGGAATATTCTCTTCTCCAAAAACTTGCAACGAAACCTGGAAAAAATCAAGCCCCGCCGTGGCAAAATCGATGGACAAATCGTTGATATGCGCCTCCATAAACCCGTTCATCTCGTCTTGATGAATCAACCGCTCCACATATCGGATAAAGAACCCCGGAATCTTCCGGTGTAATGCGGGACTCTTCTCTGCAAAAGCCATGTTGAGGTCGATGAAAGACATGGGGCTGTTGTTTGGGGTTGGGGGTTTTGAGTTTAGGATTAGGTGCTTATTGTCCACTTGTTTACTTATTCCCGTCATAACACCAGCTTCGTTACTTTCTTGTTAACCACGAATTAGGGTTGAGATACGTGTTGTTTCTCCACACTTCGAAGTGTAGTTCAAAGCTGGATAATCCGGATGATTTGGCAACGGTAGCGATCAGCTGTTTGGTTTTTACCTTGTCGCCTTTCTTCACTTTCACGTCTTTAAGGTTTTGATAAACGGTCAGATACTCGCCATGCCGGATCATTAGCACTTTGGTGCCGAGAACATCTAACACTGCGGTCACTTCACCTTCGAAAACGGCGCGCACAGCGGTGCCTTCTTCCACGAGGATATCGATGCCACGGTTTTCGATCATCACCGAAGGAACATCCGGATGGGGATAGTTCCCGAAATCACTCACCTTCACACCGCGCTCCACCGGCCATGGCAACTTCCCTTGGTTGTTCACGAACGATGTGTTCAGCACTTTCTCTTCCGGCGTCAACGCAATCTCGTTCTTGCTCCCCTCTTTCACGGTGGTTGAGCCTTTATCTTTCGCTTCCTTTGCCTTCTTATTGTTAGCTGCCACAATTTCTTCCTGGATAGCCTTCTTGATAGCCGCATCCAACTCTTTCCGTTTCTTCTGCTTACCCGTCAATTCCGAAGCCAGTTGTTTTTCCTGTTTTTTCAGACTCTCCGCGGTCCGTGTTTTAGCGTTCCTGTCGACCTCCAATTTCCGTATCTCCTGCTCTTTGCCGGTTAACAGTTGGGATTTCTCCTCTTTTAACAACAAAATAGCTTGGTTTTTGGTCTTGATCTCCTCTTGGGTTTCGCGAATCAGCCTCACTTGGTGTTTCACGTTTTCGGCGAAAACCGTGTAATACTTGAATCTCCGATACATCTGCGTGAAATCCTCCGAAGCCAAAATGAACGTCACTTTGTCTATCATTCTTCGATTCTTGTATGATTGATAAACAATGCGGGAATAATCGGCTTTCATGTACTCCAACTTTTTGTCCAACGATTGAGATAATTTAATATTCAGATCCAATTCTTGCTCCAATTCGAAAATCTCGTTGTTCAAGGCAGTGATCAACTGTTCCCGATTGGATATCTGCTTGCGTAACATGGACAATTGTTGCAGGGAATAATTTTTATTTTCTTTTGTTTTATTTAATAATTTTTGAGTATTAGCTATCTCATTTTCAATCTGTTTCTTATTTTTCTTCAACTCTTCACTTTTGGTTTGCGTGAACACTGTCACGATCGAAGCCGCAATAACGACAACCAGCAGGAGTATTGTTTTTTTCATGTTTATATTTTTTACTAAACATGCAAAAGTACGATGTAAACCTGCTTATTTTCTTGTTTTTCGGAAGAATTACAAACAGGAAAATGTGGAAAAGACGATCTCTTTTTTCCTCTATTTCACCAAAAACTTCCCACTCTTCCGAATGTTATTATTGTCGATAACCCGGAAAAGGTAGGTGCCGGCTTCGAGGGTTGAAACGTTCACGTTCAGTGTTTCGCCGGCGAGGGGATAAGAAGCCACTTCACTTCCTAAAGTATTGTATATAAAAAAATCGCCTTTCATCTGTTGGTCAAATTCAAAAGTTACGGTTTCGGTGGCAGGGTTTGGATAGGTTTTCACTTTCACGTCCGAAAGGATGCTTTCGGTTATGGAAGATTCATAACTGAATTTAATGTCATCAATGTAGAGCGTGGAACCTACTTGTCCTTTGCAAGACATTAAATCTTCGAAATTGTATCCAGCACTGGAAATGAACAACATGCGGATATGCGTAACCGCAGACCCCGGCACGTTGTGGTGCACATTAACGGTGAACTCCGTCCACTCCTCAACCCTATTGCGCTGTATAAACTTGCCCGAACCAATCACAATATCTTCATTGTAAAGTTCAACCTCGATCACGGCAGAATCGCCGTTGACAGGCAAATATTTGTAATAGCCCGTCAATGCCAACGGGGCGAAATTAAACTCGGCTTGTACATTGATTCCGCCGGCATTTATGTAATCGCTGATAAAATCATCGGTGATTGTGCCCAGCACGCCGGGTACCAGCAGAATATTGTCGAAAGTCACCGTGGTTAAACGTACCGCATAGTCGCCATCTTTCACATCCTCCGTTTCGCGGAATGCCGTCAATTCGGTGCGGACAACAGCATTCGGTATGACTACTAGCGAGTTGATGGTACGTATAATATCATCAGTTTCCGAGTGGCTGTAATCCCAATAAACAGGGATGTCGGTTCGCGTGGTCGTATATTGCAACCATTTGTTCTCAAAACTTCCATCATCAAGCCGTTGAGCGGAGAGCACGCCTGTGAAGAGACATATTAAAACAAAAAATAACATTTTTTTCATGTTCATCATTTTTAAGATTATTAATTTAAATTGTATACCACTTGCAAATTAAAGGTCCGGGGAGGCTCCACGTACATGGGGCGCAACGTGTAGGATTTGTTCATCAGATTCTTCACGATAAACGAAAGTGTCACGTTTTTGATCATACAACTAACCCGGGCATCGAAAATGATGGATCCTTTTTGATTGGCATAGAAATAGTTGTAATATCCGCTGAACGGCAAATCGCCCAAAGGCGTGAGCACGTATTCCTTGTATGTGTTCGAGTGTGTCGGGTTTTCGATATCATACTCAAAGAAAAACTTGTCGATGTTTTTCATGGCACTGAAATAGTTAGCTGACAACCCAATGGTGAACTTCTTGGCAAACGTGAAAGCCAAGTCGAATTTCGCCATGTGCTCAATCCGGTATTTCAAGACCAAACGGCCTGTGTCCAACGAGGAGTTGTTGAACGAATATTCCCGTTTGGTCGCCGAATCTTTATAATAAACATAATCGGGATCCAACGATATCGGACTGCTAAACGTATAGCTGAAGTTGAGCATGTACGTCACGTTCCGGCTGATTTTTCCTTCGCCCATGACTGAGAAATCGACACCGTTGATCCGTGCCGGGCCGATATTCAAATATTTAAACCCGATACGATCCATGAGACTTCCTTTCGTTCCCCAAACACCCATGGCAAACTCAATGTAATTATCATAATGCTGGGTAAAAACCGCCAAATCGAAAACTCCTTGGAATTCAGAGAGTCGGAATGGTTGCATCACACCCGCTTCCAAATTCCAACTCTTTTCCGAGACCAAATTCGGGTTAGGATAGAATCCGTATCGACCGATCGAAATCGCAATGAATTTCTCGCCAAGTGTGGGGAAACGATAACCCTGCCCGAACGATGCCCGGAAAGCGGTCTTGCTCTTTTTAAGCTGATAGTTCAAGCCTGTTCTAAAAATGGGTTTGTTTTCGCTCACCCCTTCCATACTATAAAATTCCCAACGCCCGCCGATCAAAAAGGTGAGCTGTTTTTTCTTCAAGAAACTCTTCTCCAATTGCACGTATAAGGCGAAATTGTTGGCCGTCATCCGTGTCGTGTCATCGGAATAGATATCACCGCTGAAGACCCTGCCCGATGAAATGACGTAATTGTTCATCGCACCCGCCACGATTTTCAAGGCATACCGTTGAATATTCCTATTGTACTGATACTCATTGAATGACGAGAAAGATTGCGCCGTCTGCGCTCCGGTCGATTCGTTGTTATTGCTGCGCATGATCCGGTTTCGCAACGTGTGCATCTCGCCATTGTCCCGGACATAAGTGACTGTCGGATCAACATAAAAGGTGAAATCCTTGAACTTAGACAATGAACCTTTGTAAGTTCTGTAGCGATTTTCATTCGCATCATACCAAAAAAAGGACTGTGCATTGTCAGAATACATGATATTTCCATTCAACGAAACGGCCAATCCTTTCACTTTCTGGAAACGATAGCGGGTGGCGAAATTCAGCCGACTGCGTATTTCGTATTTTCCCGTGGTTGAGCCGTTCGTGTCGCGTGTCACGGATAGCCGCTCCTCAGGCCCGATATAACCTTGATCGTTAAAAAACTCCCCGCCAATCACGAAATCGAAATTGTTCTTGATGATTCTCGAATGTAGGAAGCTCACGCCGTATTTAACAGGATTGCTATGATTCCAACTGGCTTGGTAAACTTCTTTTCCAGAAGGGTTTGGATCGGAATAGATTCCGGCAAAAGTGCTAATTTTGGTTTTAGGCTTCATTCTTGGATAAGCGGTGTGCACGTTGATGGCTCCCGTGAGAGCGGAGGAGCCGAACACCACGGATGCCGCACCTTTCAACACTTCCACTTGTTCCACATCTTCCATTGGGATAAACGTCCACATGGGGCGGCCGGCGTCGGGACGCAACAGCGGCATATTGTCCAAGAGGATCATCACGCGGCTACCCATTCCCGAACTGAATCCGCTCCCACCGCGAATTTGCGGTTCATTATCGACCACTGCCACGCCAGCCGCTGTATTCAACAGCGCATCCACCGTGGTGAAGTTCCTGTCTTCGGCGATCTTGGGCGACAACACCAGAATCGTATTCGTCGATTTCGCAGGATCGGTCTCATACTTGGAAGCGGTCACCGTCACTTGTTGTAACATTTCCGCCAGTTTCCCTAACTTCATATTGACCATCAGTTCCCGTTGCCCGGGCGAGAAAGTCACTTGCCGTTTGATGGTGTTATAGAAAGTTTGCGTGAACACAACCTCGCACGTGTCCTTGCTCACGGCGACACTGAATTTCCCGTTTGCATCCGCTAAAATACCATTGTCGTCACAAGCGATGTAAACCGTGGCAAAAGGCAACGGTTCGTTCGTGTATTCATCGGTGATGGTGCCTTTTATAATATTTTGCGCATTTACCGCAGCAAATATCAAGAGAAACAAGGCGAAAAATATAAAACGTAATCGTTTATCAATCATAAATATACATCAATTAAAACTTGCATTCTTTCCATTTCTCGAAAGTAAGGCACAAAAGTAGCATAATTTAGGATACAGATATAAAATGTAAAATACTATTCCATTATAAAAAATGTTATCTTATTGATTATTAACCATATAAAAATATTAATAAAAGTTAAATGGTAATGCGAATCTTCAATATGAAATATGTTACATTTGAAAAAAAGAATAATTTTGCATTTTTAATCAAGAAGAATATGTCATGACAAATTGCATGATTAAAAAGGATAAAATAAGGATAAAATGAAAGTAACAATCCTTTTATTTATTGTTTTGATCACATGTAGTATCGCAGTGTTACGGCCTGTTAGCATAATTTAAGCTCATTGTATATTAAGGCTAAATTCAAGAAAACCAGATACATTACGTCGAATTTTTCATATCGGGTGCACACTCTTCTGAATCCTTTTATGCGGCGAAAAAGCCGCTCGACCTCGTTTCTGCGCTTGTAAATCTTCTTGTTATACTTCCACGGCTTCTTGCGGTTGGACTTCGGTGGAACAACCGGTCTAAATCC
>JAITVP010000067.1 GCA_031285725.1 Bacteroidales bacterium | reverse complement strand
AAATCCGCCCCCTATCTGGATGAATTTTACTCCAGATGCGTTGTTGCGGCAGAGCAAATTACTGAAAATTTCGAGATTGTTTTGGTGAACGACGGCTCTCCCGACGATTCGCTTGATGTCGCCCTGCGATTGCGGGATAAAGATCGTCGGGTGAAGATAGTCGATTTTTCACGAAATTTCGGGCATCACAAAGCCATGATGACCGGTTTGATGCACACCAAGGGCGAATGGGTGTTTCTTATAGACGCGGATCTTGAGGAACCGCCCGAACTTCTCCTTGAGTTCGACCATCTCATCCGAAAGAATACCGATCTGGACGTTGTGTATGGGGTGCAGGAAAGACGAAAAGGGGGGTGGTTTGAGCGCTGGACGGGGCAGTTATTTTTCATGCTCATTAACACCCTTTCAAAGTATCCGCTTCCTAATAATGTCATCACGGCACGACTTATGAGTCGGCGTTATGTTGATGCGCTTGTGTTGCACAAGGACAAGGAAGTTTTCATGCTTGGTTTGTGGGCTATAACCGGCTTCAAACAAATGGGGATTACTGTGCGCAAGGCAAGCAAGGGTAAGACGTCATACACTCTTGCCCGAAAGTTTTCCATGGCGCTCAACGCGGTTACTTCTTTTTCAAACAGACCATTGTATTGTATATTTATTGCGGGCGCAGTTGTGGCGGCGTGTTCTTTTTGTTTGGCTTGTTTTTACATTTTGCAATGGCTTTTTCTCGCGCAAGGTAATCAAACAGGATTCACTACCTTGGTCGTTTCGATTTGGATGGTTGGCGGCATGAATATGATTTGTCTCGGCGTTATCGGGATGTATCTCGCCAAGGTGTTTTCCGAGGTGAAAGACAGGCCATATACTATTGTGAGAAAATTCCACTTTGGCACGGAAGGCGGCAATGGACACTCTTGATTTGCAGCAGCAGTCTGTTTCCTATTACCTCGGATGTTTTCAGCGCCATGGAGCGACTGCAAAGGGTATGGATTGGCGTGATGAAGAATCGCAGCAATTGCGTTTTCGTCAACTTTTAAAAATCCTGAGTGACGACAAGAAGCCTTTTAGCATAATAGATTTTGGTTGCGGTTATGGTGCGCTTTTTGAAATGTTGGCTACGGATGATCGTGAGTTCAGCTATCATGGCTACGATGCGGCCGAGGCTATTGTTGATAAGGGCCGGGAAATGTATGCGGGGGATGGTCGAGCCTCTTTCTCCTCCCGCATTGAGGAACTCCCCGTAAGTGACTACGTGGTGTGCAGTGGCGTATGGAATGTAAAGGGTGAAGCGAATACGGAAGCATGGGAGAGATATGTGCTTTCCGGATTGGAATCGCTCAATTCCCTTTGCACCAGAGGTTTCTCTTTTAATATTCTTACTTCATATGTAGACGATGACAGAAGAAGATCGGATTTATACTATGCCGATCCGGGTTTTTATTTCAAGTATTGCAAAACACATTTTTCACGAAATGTAGCGCTTTTGCATGACTATAATCTTTATGAGTTCACTATGTTGGTTGGAATGTAGGCTGCTATGTACGGGCAATGGCGAAAACTCGGTCTTGTTTTTAACGCTAGTGGGCAAGCCGACTGGATGTGTAGTCATGCCGCCCTTCCCGTAGCGGAGTATATTACGGGTGATTTATTTAGAGTGTATTTTTCTCCTAGAGATCAGGAAAATCGAGGACATATTGCTAGTCTTGTGATGGATATTGGAAAAGATGGTCAAGTCCTTGAGTTATCTACAACACCGGTTCTTTCTCCCGGTGCTCTAGGCACATTTGACGACAGCGGTGCTACAATGGGATGGTTGACTCGTTGGAATGGGCTGCAGTATCTTTATTACAGTGGTTGGAATCTCGGTGTGACTGTTCCGTTTAGGTTTTCTCTTGGTTTGTGTATTTCAAATGATGGAGAGAATTATACACGATATGCCACAGGGCCAATTATGGATCGTCTCCCGCATGAGCCTTTTCTAATTGCGGCGGGATGTATCTTGGTTGACGATGGCGTCTGGAAAATTTGGTATCCATCATGTACAAGGTGGTGTTTTTTTAATGACAATCCAAAGCATTATTATCATATCAAATATGCTGAGTCAAATGATGGGATTCATTGGCAGCGTGATGGAATTGTAGCAATTGATTATAGTAATAACGATGAATATGCTTTTTCCAGGCCATCCGTAATACATGATGCGGATAAATGGAGGATGTGGTATGCGTATCGTGGTGAAAAATATAAAATTGGCTATGCCGAATCCATTGATGGTGTCAGTTGGCAACGAAAAGACGCAGACGCAGGAATTGACGTGTCCACAAGCGGTTGGGATTCCGAAATGATCGAATACCCGTTTGTTTTCGACCATAAAGGTCGTCGATATATGCTGTATAACGGAAATGAGTATGGCCGCACAGGGTTCGGCCTCGCGGTTTGGGAAGCTTGATGGCGCTGTGGAAGGCGATATATGAAACCACTTGTAATATTTGGTGCCGGCGATATTGCCCGTTTGGCGTATTGGTATTTTTCTCATGATACGAATATGAAAGTTGTTGCGTTTTGTGTTGATCGTGGATATCTTCAAGAGGAAACTTTTTTATCTCTGCCCTTGGTGGCATTCGATGAAATTCTTCAAAAATATCCGCCTGATTCGTTTGATATGTTTGTGGCAATGAGCTATGCAGAGAATAATCGCAATCGGGAAAAAGCCTATCTGAGAGCCCGAGAATGCGGGTATACTCTGGTGTCCTATGTGAGCAGCAAGTGTACATATCTTTCAGACGATCCGCCCGGCGACAATTGTTTCATTTTGGAAAATAATACGATTCAACCGTTCACGAAGATTGGCAACAATGTTACAATGTGGAGCGGCAATCACCTTGGACATGATTCAATCATTGACGATCATGTCTTTATTGCATCCCATGTTGTCATATCTGGGCATGTGCATATCGGGCGTAATTGTTTTCTTGGTGTGAATGCGACCACCCGTAATGGTATAACAATCGCTCCCTATTCAATTATCGGTGCTTCCGCATTAATTATGAGAAGTACCAAAGAAGGGCAAGTGTACATCGGAGAGCGCACAAAACCAATTCA
>JAITVP010000040.1 GCA_031285725.1 Bacteroidales bacterium | reverse complement strand
GCTACTGTCTTTTTTGGGTGCTTCAAGACGGGCAATCTTTGCCTTCAAATCGGCGATCTCTGTCATCAGGCGGATAACCAAAGACTCTAATTCTTGTATCTGTTGTTCGAGTGTCATTTGAGGACGCAAAAGTAAAACTTTTTTATTTACAAGTAGCGGGGCTGAATAGTTACAAAAAATGGACAGACACGTTTTTCATTAATGGGAAAATTGCGGTCACAAGCATACGAAAAAGCATTCGGTTTATTCGGTTCATTCGCGTATCTTTGCAACGCCATTTTAGCAAGACATGAACGACTATTTTAATGCGATTAGGCCTTATAATGAAGAAGAAGCTACGGAAGCAATAGTAGCTCTGTTTCAACGGGAAGATTTCTTAAACACACTCCGGTTGTTTGAACCTAAAATCGAGGTGAACCGGATCCTTTCCAAAGCCCATACCTACAGAACCGTGTATGATTTCCAACAGGCAGTGGCCAAGGATTTCGTAGAGTATTTTGTTGAAAACACCACGGGGGGCGTTACGATGTCAGGACTCAAGAATATCGACCCGACGAAAAGCTACCTGTTTTTGGCCAACCACCGGGATATTGTATTCGATTCCGCTCTGTTGCAATACTATTTTCTGACCAATAATTTCATGACTTCCAAGATTGCGGTCGGCGACAATCTGTTAGCCACGCCATTGTTGGAGATGGTGGGAAAAATCAACAAGATGATCACCGTGAAACGCTCGGTGTCGATGTGCGAGAAACTGGAAAATTACCGGATTTTATCGGATTATATACACTACAGTATTTGCGAGGAGAAACAATCGGTTTGGATTGCGCAACGCAACGGGAGAACCAAAAACGGTGTCGATAAAACGCAACACGGATTGGTGAAGATGCTCTCGATGTCGGATCCCAAAAATCCGATTGAAGCATTGAAGAAGATCAACATCGTGCCGGTTTCCATCTCTTACGAGTTGGAAGTTTGCGACAATCTAAAGGCCAGGGAACTTGCCATTTCCGAGCATCAGGTGTATCAGAAAAAACCAGGCGAGGATTTCGAAAGCATCAAACAGGGTCTGTTCGGATCTAAAGGGCGCATTTCCCTTATCATTGGGAAACCTATCAATGACGAGTTGGATAAAATTCCGCAAGATCTATTGAACAAAGATAAGATTGAAATGGTTTGTGATATCGTTGATGAGCAGATCTATGCGAATTACAAACTCTACCCAACGCATTATATCGCATATGATATTTTAAATGAAACACAAGTTTTCGCAGATCAATATACCGAAGAAGAGAAAGAAAAATTCATTAATTACATAGAAAAACAATCAAAATGCCCGGATGTGTCGGAGAGAAAAATGCGGGAGAATCTGCTGAAAATCTACGCTAATTCGGCCGAAACAGTGAATAAGTAGACAGTAGACATGTCTACCTGTCTATTAAAAAGAAAAAAAATGGACGACTTACAACCTCCTTCGAGGCGGAAAATCTTAGTAATTCGATTTAGTTCCATCGGGGACATTGTGTTAACTTCGCCGGTGATCAGAGCCATCAAAATGCAGATGCCGAACATTTCTTTACATTTCCTTACCAAAAAAGAGTATGAGCCGATCTCGAACCATAATCCGTATATTGACAACGTGCACATTTTCAGCGGTAATTTGCGGAAAACAATTGCCGAACTCAAGGCGGAGATGTTCGATTTTGTAGTTGATTTGCAACATAACCGCCGCTCCTTGCGGATCTCGTCCGCCCTGTCGGTGCCGCACAAATCATTCCCGAAATTGAACCCGCAAAAATGGATTACGGTGAATTTGAAGATGACTGTGCTGCCGGACATCCATATCGTGGATCGTTACTTTGAGGCGGCAAAACCGTTAGGGGTGCGAAATGACAATAAAGGATTGGATTTCTTTATTCCTGAAAATGAAATATTTGACATTATGGATCTGCCTGCCGTTTTTGAAGACGGTTTCGTGGCGGTGTCGCTCGCAGCCAATCATAACACCAAACGGATTCCGGAGGAGAAGATCATCGAGATCGGGCGGCTATTGTACAAACCAATGCTGCTACTGGGCGGACAAGACGTGGCGCAAATCGGCGAAGATATCGCCCTCGAACTCGGTGAACGGGTGTTCAACGGTTGCGGCAAGTTCTCGCTTTTCCAGTCGGCATCCATCATCCAGCAAAGCGATTGCGTGCTGACCGGTGATACGGGCCTGATGCACATTGCTGCGGCATTACGCAAACCGATCGCCTCCGTATGGGGCAACACGATTCCGGAATTTGGCATGTATCCCTACCTGCCCAACGACCGAAACCTGTTCCGCATCTTTGAATCCAATGCACTATGGTGTCGTCCTTGTTCCAAGTTAGGATACAAAAAGTGCCCGTTGAAACATTTCAAGTGCATGAATGAGCTCCATGTCATGGATGTCGCAGAATGGATTAACCGTTTTTAAAAGATATAAACCATGAAGAGGTTTGGCTTTTTTTTATGTATCCTCCTCGTTTTCAACACAGGTTTCGCACAGCACAGTCTGAAAGACAGCACACACGCCACCGGCAAAACCGTGCAGAACCCGTTCGGCGAATTTGCTTACCAATACAACCGGATCATCGCTGCTGATCATTCTGATCCACAGAAAGTTATCATCACGTTTGTCTTCATAAATGGCAATGCGACCACAGCGATCCAGTACCGCCAAGAAGCAATGACCGGCACTGTGGAGTGGCTCGATACCGACCGCGGCCGATCCAAAAAGGAGAAATTTGTGGAAGTGATTACCGCCACCGTTCCTCCAAATCATATCGTTAGTTGGAAATACAGTTTCACTCCCAAAACCAAAACCACCGTCAACGCCAAAATCAAAACCATGAAAGTGGACAAAGCTGCTTTGCTTATTTTGGATGATAATATGAAAACTATAAAGGAGATTTTTCCTTTGATTGAATTGCAAATTGCCTATTAAGAATTACGAATTATGGCGGTTGTGTCCATTTGTAATTCTCAACCTCAAAATAACAGCCTTACTTCTTCCTTCAACCTCTCCATCGCATCTTCTACAGGGGATTCGGCGGCGACTTGTTGCAGGATCAAAGTGGCCAAGTCGAGAGACATGCCCTCTTCGTTCAATTGTCCCGCACAGAGGTTGATCCGTTTGACCATCTCTTCTTTCGCCTGCACCAAAGAGTTCCAAACCGCCGATGAGACGAAGATCTGTTGCGACAAGTTATGGTCATACTCAGCGCGGATTGTGGTGATCATCAGCGTTTTCAACTGTTCGGACGTCAGTTCGGGATTACTTAAACGCAGCAGCAGTTGGTTTGGCTCAATGCGTTCCAAAAAAAGAGCCAACCGCTCGTACGCTTGAATGCGCAACGGCGTCACCAACTTCTTGGATTCAAATTTCAAATCCAATAACCGTTTGTTCCGGTCGTTTTCAAGAAATTTTTTAATGGAAAAAAAAGCGGTGAAAAAAACCACCAAAGCAACGGAAACGATTGCGATAATAAAGGGGAGAGTATTCATAAAAGTGAGTTGTGAGAGATGGTTAGAACCGGGTGGTCTAGAGTCACCCGGAACCATAACCTCCTCGTTATTAATTATTAATTGTTTATGCGGTGTGAAAATACATCTTAACCAATTCCATCATCTTGCCGGGATCAGCTTTGATCTCTTCACGGATGTTTTGATCTTTGAAGGATTTAAGGTGTTTCACGATGTCGTCAATCATTTCCGTATTAAAAACGCCGTGTTTCTCAAAGATATGCCGGTGTTTGGAAAGCTCATCAGCGGATTCCCAGCAAGAAGCGGGCAATTGTGCCAGCTTTTTCATTTTTTCCGCATTTTCCTTGCTGTGGATATTCACGTCCACGTAAGTTTGTTTCGCAAACTCCAACGCACCTTCCATTTCGAAACCGTGTCTTGCGGCCACCACCAATCCGGCCATCAACAAGTAGATGTCGGCTGAACCGTCGGGGCAACGGAACTCTACAGTCTGTTTTTGAGAAAAATCTTCCAGATTCGGTTTTTCGAGCGGGTTCACTTCCGCAATCATGTCGGTTTTATGTGTCCAGCCGAGCGGAACACGCACCAGCACAGAACGATTGCGGTCGCCCCAGCAAATGGAGGTCGGTGCTTCTTGGTGTGGCACCAACCGGAAATAAGACGTCGGGTTGGTGTTGCCGAACGCCGTCAACGAGGACGCACAAGTCAAATAGCCTGCGATCGCACTTTTCGCCATGGAGTTCAATTCGCCGTTGGTTACCATCTGATTTGCACCGTCTTTCACAATACGGGTGTGGACGTGCAAACCGCTGCCTGCCTTGCCGGTCGTAATTTTCGGAGCAAACGTCACATCCAAGCCGTATTGATACGCTAATGTCCGTATGATCCATTTTGCCACAACTAATTGATCAGCGGCATCTTCCACATCGCAAACCAAAAATTCGATCTCGTTCTGCTCATAAATCCGTCCCTCCAACGTGAAATTGCCCACTTCAGAGTGCCCGTATTTGATTAAACCGCCGGCTCTTGCGATCAGCAACATGCACTCAGTACGGAACTGCTCAAATTTAATGAATGGGGTGGATTCATGGTACCCCTTTTGGTCGGGCGTTTCGTACAACGAAATCTCATCACCGATCACGTAATACTCCAGCTCGCCCATCGCCTCGAACTTCATATTGGTTACTTTCGTGAACGCGGCAGATGCTTTTTTCAAGATATATTCAGGAGAATTTTCCATCGGTTTACCATCCTTGTTAAAGTAGGAACACAGGAAACAGATGGTTGGGATTTCATTGAACGGATCAATGAACGCCGATTTGAATTTGGGCACCACATAGAGGTCGCTGGAACCGGCGTGGATGAAGTCGGGGAAAATATTGGAACCGTCCACCCGTTCACCGGTAGACAAGATTTGTTCCAAATAATCCCGGTTTGTAACCGTAAAATTGAGGGCTTTCAACTTCCCATCGCCGGCAACATAACGGAAATTGACCATTTTAATGCCATTATCTTCAATGAATTTGATAATGTCCATCTTGGTGAAATCTTTTGGGGTTTTCTTCAAAAACGTAACTAACGGATTCTGGTTTAACGCAATGATGTCTTTCATAATCTAATTTATTTATAGTTAGTAATTTATATCCAATTTTTTGGCGCAAAAAGTTCGCAAATATACAACTTATTTTATCATGTGAAAAGTCAATCAAAACGTTGTGATCTTAAAATCTGACGTGCCAATTCGTGCGAAACATTGAATCCCTGCTTTTTCAGTTCTTCCCGTATACGCCCGACACTCCTGCTTGTCCTTAAAATACGCATGAAATTCTTGCTTTAATCTTGACGTCTGTTATCGTCGTGTCTTCCATTTGGATTTTTGGCAACAAAGGTAATATTTTCTTAGCTAACCTACAAACAATCTGTTGCTGTTATTTATTGACAACTCCTTAATTTCGGAAAAAAAGAAGGAGGAAATTTATTTTTGTTAAAAATCCTTAACCCTCAATTTCGCATTCTTTTTTTCCCTATGTTTGGCGCACGAATTGAAAAGATGCTCTTCTCAAAAAGCCAAGACATCTGCCGGTTAGCCGTTTCATCAAAAAAGAAGACATTGCTCAGCATAAATAAAACCCAATCCTATGAAAACAATGCAACATCCGATATCGCTTTTCTTTCTCCGGATTCGTCCGAAAGTGCCCAAGCCATGGCGGCATGGGTATGTTATGTCGTATGGGTATCCAGACAAGTTCAACTTGTAAACAAAATATCAATCCAAAAACAAACAACAATGAAAACAAACAACATCAAATTTTTAAGAAGAATAGCCCTTGCCACGCTAAACATCTTCATTGTTAAGATATTTGAATTTGATGACGATCTTGGAAAAAAGGAAATTTACTATTGGGCAAAACATGTCGGCTTGATTCGAGAAGAGATCTACCGGAATGACAGCGTTGTCTCCATCCGCAATTTAATCGGATACAATGTTAAACCTTATAATCCATAAAGCCATGAAAAAGATTCGATTCATTTACCCCGTCGCGGTTTCCGTTTTTCTGACCTTGCTGCTTCCCACTTGCGAGAGACCCATAGGAGAAATAAAAATAGACCAGGAAAGCAAAGATTATTGCTTGTTTGGCCAAGGGAG
>JAITVP010000006.1 GCA_031285725.1 Bacteroidales bacterium | reverse complement strand
ACACAATCCCATTCTCCAACAAGAAGTTCAGGGGCACTGCTTCCTTTTTTTGATAAATTGGAAGCAATTGATTCTTTTGATAACGAATTGTTTTCGTTTGGTTTCTTGCAGGAGGATATTATTCCTCCTACCAAAATCATAACCACTGCAATTTTCAAAATATTTGCTTTCATCACAACCTCTCTTTTCTTATTTTGTTAAAATCATTTGTTTCATTTGTTTTGCCATTGGCAATGGCCAGTCCCCGTTGCCAAGCGCTACAATTGCACAGCAACAGGGGGGGCGGGCATATTACAGCTCTAATTCTCTATTATTTCAAACTCTCCAGTTTCCTCCACCTCAAAATTATTTCCAATATTAATCTCGCCCGGCGCATCAAGTGTCAGCTTGGCACCGTTTTTAACCGTTACGTTTTCGATGTTGATGTCGCCGCAACTGGTGATCACAGTGTTGGTGGTTACTGTGCGGTTGGTGAAATTGACGAGGGGCGGGCAGGCGGCTTGGACTGCGGCATAAGCATTAACCAAACCATAACCTATTTCCTGATGCCACGTACCGTTGGGACGACCAGAAGTAGTTTGGTAATTGTATCCGCCTGTTTTTTGTGCCGTATTTTCAATAATATCTCGCACTTGTTGTGCAGGAAGATTTGGATTAACGGATAAAATAAGCGCTGCTACACCGGCAACATGAGGTGTTGCCATAGATGTACCATCTTTCCTGCCAATTCTACTGTTAAGAATTGTTGATAATATGTTTGCGCCTGGAGCAACAACATCTAACTCTGTCCCATAATTAGAAAACCCCGCTCTCGTACCATTCGCATTTATAGCACCTACAACAATAATATTAGGATTTGAATTTGCAGGATATGCAACAGAGCCATAATCGTTTCCTGAAGCAAAGATAACGAGAGTACCTTTTCCATTTCTTCCATAAATAAATGCACTATCTATCGCTTCATCAATAACATCATATTGAACACTCGAACCCCAGGAATTACTGATAATATCTGCTCCGTTTTTCCACGCCCAATTGATGCCGTCTGCTCTTTTTATTCTACTATTAGGTGTTCCTGCTAATGAATTACTGACAGACATTAAGGTACATTCCGGCGCTACTCCTACTATTTGTGTGTTATTATTTCTTACCGCTCCTATTGTTCCCGCACAATGTGTGCCGTGGTCTCCAAAAATTTGACTTGGAGAAGAATTAGATTCCGAATTGTAACTCAAAGATGAGATATTTGCTTGTAAATCAATATGAGTTAATTCTATACCTTGGTCTAAAACAGCAACGGTAACACCATTTCCTCGTGTAATGTTCCATGCTGCACAAGCATTAACATCAATATTTGGATACGATGTATTATATAATCCCCATAATTGAGAAAAATCCGGATCATTTGTACAAAATAAATCATCGGAAAGAAAATCAGGAACTGCAGAAGCAAATAGACCTGTTTCAAAAAAATAATTAGCGATATTTAACGTATTATCGGGAGTTTCTCTTGTACATATTAACGTGTACCACAAAGGCAAAAATTTATTTTGCTCTACAATTACAACATTTTTCTGCTCTGCTGTTTTTTTCAACAAGTCATAATCCGATGCTTCTTTTAATCTCACATAAAAATACGGGGACATTCCTACTTCTACATTTTTTGAAGTAATAAAGTTAGGATGTACTGCAATAACATCTTTATTATTTCTCAGTAAATTAATGATTTCCTCATATTTTGTATCTTTGAGTTCTGATTGAAGTTTTATACTTCCAAACAGCAAATTTTGAGTTGTTAAATCATTCAAACTCAATATCTCAAACTCGGTACTTCTCATCTGTTCTTTTTGGAAATGAGTTGAAGTAGTTATGTCTAACCTTGTTTTATCCAAAGTCAAATACTGCTTTTCCCCTTTGTAATAGTAATAATGGTCTTGTGCATAAATCCCCACCCATAACAAAGAAATTATAAACAATGATATGTATCTTTTCATGATTATCTTGTTTTTAAAAGTTTAATATCAATGAATTGTGGTGGGTAAACTGCTGCATCGGTAGGAGTAAATTTTTCTATCAATATGCTATCACTGTTATAAAAAACAATTTTATTGTTTGTCATTCTTCTGTCTGGATTGGGTTCCCCTAAACGCACTATTTGTATTGAATCTTCACTTAAAAATCGATAAGTCAATTTGACAATAGAGTTGTCGTATGTAAACTGATGATATATTGTATCATTGTCCGAGAAAGTCAGTAAACTACAATCTTCACAAGGAGAAATTTCACGCCAAGTTCCTATTAAAGGATTTGTACTCCTATTGTTTCCATTAATAATCATTTCAACAGACGCCGTTTCTGATATTTTCGGAACTAATATCGAAACTATCAAAGGCGGCACATTAGCTGTTAAACTGGGAATTACATCAACAGACAGCAGATATTTATTTGCAGATATTTGTTGCAACAATAATTTTTCTACCTCACTGTCAATATTACAATGTTCCACATTAAACACAAGTAAAGAATAATTTGCAAAATCAATATTTGCATCAGTCTTACAAGTAAAATAATGATTTAGTTCTCGTTCGGAATTAATTAAACGAACAGCATTAAATCCAAGATTTTGCCAACAAGACCAACCACCCAAAGAGAAGTTGGTAGTTTCTATTGTAACAGGATAAATCTGTTCTTCTTTTTTATCAGTGTCGCAACTAACTACAATCATTATTAATATGACAAATAATAAATATTTAAAAGTTTTCATAATTATGTCCTCCTATTTCGTTAAAATCATCTGTTTTGCTTCGCTGGTTGTGCCGTCTCCTATCAGAAAGTAGGTATAGACACCTGTGGAGAGTTCGCCTGCCCCTATTTGCAGTTCTACCGCGCCGCGCTCCGTAACAGTAAGGCATTTTATCCGTGTGCCCTGCATGGTATAGATACACAGTTCCGCTTTTTGAATGGTGTGCGGAATATAACAGGATATGACCGTGCGCTCATTGAACGGATTGGGTGCATTTTGATAGACTTTCATCTCTTCCATACCTCTATCCGAAAAGTTAAATGACTGACTCCCGTTACCCTCTCCCGCTTTCATTGATTTGGCTTGGCTTACTTTGCAGCATTCGTTCAAGGAAATTTTTAAATATTCTATTTCTTCTCTTAGAGCTTCAACCTCTTTCTGTAATGCTCGCTGTTGTTCCTCTGCCATACTTTGCTTGCTCTCCCTGTCCTGCTGTAATTCATTGATTGCCGAAACCAGTATGGGAATCATGCCCACATAATTGACAGACAATATGCCGGTGCTGTCATCCGCGTGCACCAGTTCGGGGAATATATTTTGCAGCTCCTGTGCTAAAAAACCATATTCCGTTTTTTGGGCTTTTTCCTTCTGCTCCGGTAGAAAATCTTTAAAATATTCGTCTGTATAATTGTAGGTATAAGTCTTAATATCTTTCAGCTTGGGTAAGAAAGAAGGGCAAAATCTAATATTTTGTTTCAACCGGGCGTCAGAGTTTTGTACTAAGGTTTGGTAATTTACCGTATAAGTGTAGATGATATTGGCTCTGTTGCTTGTTTTGCCTATGCGTAAAGCATTATTTCGCACACTGTAAAGATCACAGAACATAAAAAAGTTGGAGGGTAAGCCGCCAGGAGGGGCTATACCAATTGACTCAAGTATGTGATCAATAGTCAATCCGTTATCAAAGTGATATATTCGGTTTCCTGCATCTATATCGTATGATTTCCCAAAATGAGCAGACCCAAAAACGTAAAATTTATAATTAGTATTTATATTACCTATACCAACATTACCATCAAGATAACTGTTTCCCACTACGTGCAACTTTTGTTCCGGAGTGGTGCTTCCTGTGCCTATTCCCACATTTCCATCAGGAGTAATTTTTACTGCTTGGCTAAATGAATAGCCACAAATTGCCATTACGGCAATAATTAATAATATTTTTTTCATCGGTTATTAGTTTTGATTAATAAAATTTACTGCAAATGTAATACATTTTTCCTGACTTCGGCACTTCGATTTCATTATTTTTTAACAGTCTGAAAATCAAATGTTTGTATTGGAGTTTCAAAAAATAGATATACTGTTTTGTTGGTTTTAATGATTTGGCCATGAGAAATAGGGGACACTCTGAAAAAAAAAAATTATCTTTGCCGTCGCCTTGGCTGTAAATTATTATTCTAATAAAGTTCAATTGCAAATGAAAAAGAACAAATTTATTTATCCGCTTTTGATCACCGTTTCGTTCATTCTCATTCTATTTTCGGTTGCTTCTTGTGCCACCACGACCGGCTCGCCAGTGAAGCAAAGCAAAAAACAGCAATACCGCCACTACAGATCCGCAGAACCCAAACGGACAACCACCCAACCGGGCAATGAAACCAGACATTACATCAAAAAACAAAAAAGTAAAAAGCCAAATTACTAACATTTAACCATTTAATATATTGGAACTGCCATTCGGCGGTTTCTTCTATTTTCGTATGAGTATAAAAAAAGCATTATTTACAACCCTGTTATCTCTATTTATTTTCACTTTATCGGCACAAGAAAAGCACACCGATAACAAAATCGACCTCAATGTCGTGAATGGCAAGACCATCGTGGATGGCGATTCGCTACTTGTTGACTCACTGGGTTTTGAATTGACTTACGAAGATGATGACGCTTCTTTCGAAGATATTCCTTATACCGGTCCCGCCCTTCCATTCATCTATTTCGAGTGGATGCCGGGTTATGGCACATATCAGGATTTCGAGGTTACGGCGACTCACTATAGACATCAAGGAGCTGTGGCCGGCGACACGCTCGTTTTGGGGCAATATTACCATCCGGCACCATTCAAAGTCACATCCAATTACGGTTGGCGGCGCAGACGGATGCACTACGGCATAGACTTGGGTTATCCTACCGGCACTCCGGTGGTGGCCGCTTTCAACGGCATCGTCCGCATTTCCCGCTCCAACGCCGGCGGTTACGGCAACCTCATCGTGGTACGCCATGATAACGGGCTGGAAACCTACTACGGTCATCTTTCTAAACGAATGGTGAACCCCGGGCAAGTGGTGAACGCCGGCGATACCATCGGACTGGGCGGCAACACCGGCCGTTCGTACGGTAGCCATCTCCATTTCGAAACCCGCTACCTCGGTGCTCCATTCAACCCCAACAACATCATCGACTTCACCACCATGCAGCTTAAATGCGACACGTTGTACGTGAAAGGTTGCGCGGCAGCCAGCAATATCGCCGCTACCACAACCACCACAGCAACGGGCAACAGTTCCACCACAACACTGGCTACCTCCAATGCGGTTTATTACAAGGTGAAAAATGGCGACACCCTTTCACATATCGCCCAAAAATACGGCACCAGTGTCACCAAAATCAAAAAAATGAACAACCTGAGGAGTGATTTTTTGCGAGTGGGACAACGATTGCGAGTTAAATGATAATGACGATTAATGGTTAACTTTCCTTTCTCCTTTCTCCTTTATCTTTTCTCCTTTATCTTGCCCATCATCTGCGCCCTAATATCCCCCAATTGTCAAGCCCAGATCAACGATTTCGGTTTTATCCGCAATCAGAATATCGAAGTTCTTGATTACAATGGAAATAATTGCAACTATGCATGGGCTGGTGGCATGAACTCCGTCCGGTTTTCGGAAATTGACATTGATCGGGATGGGATCAAGGATCTTTTCATTTTCGAGAAAAACGGAAACCGAATTTTGCCTTTTATCCGATTGGGCGACAGCAATTTCCGCTATGCACCCGAGTATGTACACTGTTTTCCGAAACTTCACGATTGGGCGATTTTGATTGATCACGATGGAGATGGCAAAGAAGATATTTTCACCTACGGATTAGCCGGAATTACCGTTTATCGCAATATTTCGGAAGAGTCGTTGGCTTTCGAGTTAATTACCGAACAGCTAATGTCCAATTATTATGGAAATTTAACAAATATTTACGCTTCTCCAGACGATTATTTGGCAATTGCCGATATAGATGGGGACGGCGATCTTGATATTTTGAATTTCTGGGCATTGGGTATGTATGTTCACTATCAGAAAAACTGGGCGATGGAAAATCATGGGCGATGCGACACATTCGATTTCAAATTGGAGGACGAGTGTTGGGGAAAATTCCACGAAGGTGAGGAGAACAACGAGATCATGCTGTTCAGTGATTGTGGAAATGACGGATCGAAACGCACCCGACACATCGGATCGAGTATGTATGTTATCGATTACAACAATGATGGACTTACCGACTTGGTACTCGGTGACGTGGATTATCCCGGACTTTTACTGCTCACGAACGGCGGCTCGCAAAGCGAAGCGTTGATGGTGAGTCAGAATCCGGATTTCCCTAATGCCAACACACCCGTGCGACTCTACTCCATGCCCGCCGTCAATTTCCTCGATATCAACCGGAATGGAACACCGGATCTGATCGTCTCGCCCTCAGACCCTTCTCTCAAAAAATCTGAAAATATCAACAGTGTTTGGATGTATGAGTACAACAGCAGCACACAACATTACGAACTGACCACCAAGTCTTTCCTGCAAAACGAGATGATTGATGTGGGAAGCGGTGCCCTGCCCGTTTTGCACGATTGGGATGGCGACGGGCTGCTGGATCTTTTCGTTGGGAATTTCGGCCGATACGATAGTTCCAAGCTGATTAACGGTTTTTTAACATCATATTACTCATCCTCTATCACTTACTTTAAAAATATCGGCACTTCCGAACAACCTAAATTCCAGTTAATCTCGGAAGATTTTGGTGGTTTGCGGCAGCACGGTTTCACTTCGCTGTATCCCGCTTTCGCCGATTTCAACAACGATGGTTTGACGGATGTTTTATGTGGCACGGAAGACGGATCGCTCACTCTTTTTTTGAATAACGGCACACAAAACAATCCGTTATTCAACAATCCTACAATGAATTACGAAAATATCAATGTCCGCTATAACAGTGCTCCGCAACTTTTTGATTTGGATGGCGATGGAAACGTGGATCTGCTCATTGGCAACCGTCGGGGACACATTTCTTACTTTCGCAATGTTGGCGATAATCAATACCCGTCGTTCGTAAAAATCACGGATACCTTAGGCAATGTGGATGTTAGGGATTACAATATGTCTTATTTTGGATACAACACCTCTCTTTTTTTCAAAAACGGTAATGGCGAAACGGTACTCTTCTGTGGCAATGAAAAAGGGACGGTCTTTTATTATAAAAACATCGACAACAATCTGGATGGCGAGTTTGAGTTGGTGTTGGATGTAATGCACGAACTGGAGGGAAATATCCGGCGCAACATCCGGGAAGGCGCTCATAGTGCGATCACTGTTGCCGATCTGAACAACGATGGCTTCTTAGACTTGATCGTGGGTAACTGGGCCGGTGGGCTAACCTACTTCGAAGGCACACGGCATCCCGACTCCACAGTCGGCATCCGGCCGTCCCTCTCTTTGACCAATTTCACGGTCTATCCCAATCCTTGCCAGCACTATTTTCAGATTGATTTTAACGAAAATATACAAGAGGAATGTTGCCTGCTTTTATATGATCTCCAAGGAAGATTGGTTCTTTCCCAAACCATCGCAAACCGTGATATTATTCACGTATCGCATTTGCATAGAGGTGTTTATATGGGAATTACACATTCTTCAAAAGTTAAAAATAATTTTAAAATTGTATTGATTGAGTAGAATTATCAATTATGAAAAACATCATCGACTTCCTCATAAACATTAGTACCAACAACAATCGTCCGTGGTTCATGGCACACAAGGAGGAATATAAACAAGCGGAGGAGGAGTTTCACGCTTTCACGAAACAACTCATCGAAGGCATTGCCACGTTCGATTCATCGGTAAAAGGACTGACGGTGAAAGATTGCACGTACCGGATTTACCGTGACATCCGATTCAGTCCGGACAAGACACCTTACAAAACGCACACCGGAGCATACATTTGTCCGGGTGGAAAAAAATCGGGCAATGCCGGCTATTACTTTCATGTAGAGCCGCAACAAAATGGCTTGCTAGGCGGCAATCTGCTCACCGCCGGACTATACATGCCAGAGAAGAATTTCCTGCAAAGTGTCCGGGAAGATATTATGTGCAGTGGTGATGTTTTCCTAGACACTGTGGGAAAAGCGAATAGTTTCACGTTAGATATGGAAGGACGGCTCAAACGGGTACCCACCGGCTTCCCCCCCGATTCTCCTTACGCAGAATATCTAAAATTGCGAGACATTTGCTTAGTAAAAAACCTTAGCAACAAAGATTTGCTATCCCCAAACCTCCTCCAAAACACAATTGAAGCCTTTTCCAAAACCGTAGATTTCAACAACTTCCTCAACCGCGCTGTGCAATTTGCCAGAGAAAACAGTTAACTGAAATACAGGTTCGCATCGCCATAGCTCAGAAATCGGTAATCGTTATCCAAGGCATGCCGGTAAACTTTGTGCCAATTGTCGCCGAGAATGGCGCTTATTAACAATAAAAGGGTGCTTTTGGGTTGATGGAAATTGGTGATGATTCCTTTGACGATCTTGAGTTGATATGCCGGCGTGATCATCAGTTGTGTAGTGCCGGCGAGAAAGGTGGTTTGCTCTTTTTGAAGATAATCAGCCAAGACGGACAAGGATTCTTTTGGTGAAATATCCTTAATTTCCTCATTATCATAATATTCCCATTGTTCAACATGAAAGGGATTTTCAAGTCCCAGCCGGAGTTTCGCCCCCATAATAAAAAGCGATTCGAGGGTACGAGTCACAGTCGTGCCCACGGCAATGACTTTTTTGTCGAGATTATCCAACAACGCATTGATCATCCGGGTGTCGATGATGACTTGCTCCCGGTGCATGAAATGCTCCTCCACCGTTTCACTGCTCACGGGTTTGAAAGTACCGGCACCCACATGCAATGTAACGTAATCGTGGAGGATACCCCGTTCTTTCAAGGCGGCCATCTCATATTCGCTGAAATGCAAACCGGCCGTGGGGGCGGCCACCGAACCATCATGCAGCGCATAAACGGTCTGGTAGCGCTCGCTGTCCTCCTCTTCGGCTACCCGTTTGATATAGGGTGGCAGCGGAATCTTCCCATAACTTTCCATCCATTCGGCAAACGTCACCACTGGATCATCCCAGCGGAATGTTACTTCAAACGCTCCATCCAAATTCCCCCCTTTTCTCGCCGTTATGCTGACTTCTTTTTGATCTACTTTAACGATAAAATGAATATCTTCCTTCCATTTTCGGGCATGTCCAATGAAACATTTCCAAGTCAACTCCCCGGTTTGCTGAAACGATTCGGTCAACTCCGTGGTTGGCGAAAGCGGTTCCAAACAGAAAATCTCGATCTGCGCACCGGTGCTGTTTGTCACCAGCAATCGGGCATGGATCACCTTCGAGTTGTTGAAAACCAGCATACAATCCCGATCCAAATGATCTAATATATTGGCAAACGTGTCGTCAATGATCTTGTTATTCTTGTAAACCAACAATTTGGATTTATTCCGCTCCGTCAACGGATGCAATGCAATCTTCTCGTCAGGCAACGAATAATCAAAATCGGAAATGGATATCTTTTTTTGGAAAAACATTTCTTGCAATTAATAATTAAGCACTTACAAATACACTTCCAACAATCTCCCCTCTCCCATCGGCACTAAATTCAAATTTTCCACCACCGCCGGTTTGAGAAGCGTCTCGCCCCGTTTCAGGAATTCGATCTTACCATCGTACAGAAAATGTACTTCACCTTCGGTGCAGATGTAGATCACGAAAGAGTCGATGGAAGAGAAAACTTTCTGTAGCGGTTTGTTAAAATCGATGAGGTTTATGTTGAAGTATTCATTGCGAATCAGTTTAACGGTGCGGTTTTTCTCGTTTTCGTGGGTGATCTTGTAGGCTTTACAGCCGGCAAAGTCAATCACTTCCAGTGCTTCCCGGGTGTGCAGTTCGCGGGACTGGCCGTTACCATCCGTCCGGTTCCAGTCAAAAATACGGAAAGTAATATCGGAAGTTTGCTGAATTTCTGTTAAAAGCACTCCTTTTCCAATGGCATGCACGGTGCCGGCGGGGATGACGAACGTATCGCCCGAGGTCACTGGATAAAAATTTAGCAGCTGATCCACGATGCCGTCTTCCACGGCTTGGACATATTGTGCTTTCGTGACGCCGTTTTTGAAACCGACGTACAATCCCGCACCCGGATCGGCATCCAACACGTGCCAAAATTCTGTTTTTCCGCTACTTTCAAAATGCTCGTATGCATATTCATCGTCCGGGTGAACTTGCACGGAGAGATCCTCCACTGCATCAACGATCTTGATTAACAGCGGGAAACCAAGACCATACTCATCATACACCTTTTCACCAACGAGGTCGTGCATATAGATTTCAATCAGCTCATTCAAATCGTTTTCGGCAAGGATACCGTTCTCCACCATGGAAACATCACCTTCCACACCGGATATTTCCCAACTCTCTCCGCAATTTGGCAGCGGCGAGAAATCCTTATGTAGCAGGGTTTTGATCTTTTTTCCACCCCAAATTTTATCTTTGAAAATGGGCGTAAATCTTAGTAAGTAAAGAAAATCGTCATTCATTGGTTTATTCGTTTTTAGGAGCCGTGTAGAAAGATCTGTTTTTATGCAGGTAAGGTTCCCGAGGCTTGTCGGGATTGCGCCCATTCACAGAGGGGACGAAAATCCACGTGCCCTCCTGCGGTATAAATCCTTGATTGAGGCTCGATTCAGGGACAAGGTAAGCGGGAATATCCGGCATCCCGTCGGCCATCGCCACCAATTCGTCAAAAATGATCATGCTGCTTCGTACCGTGTTGTAAATGATCCGCCTAGTCTTCGGATCCCGTTTTCCCGTGTTTACATTGTACGATTGGATTTCATACCGCAACGTCAACGTTGACTCTTTGTTGTATTCAAAAATGACACGCGCCACTTTACCTTTCGGGTAATTTTTGAAGATTTTCGCGCCAAAAACAGGCGACATATCCTTTTTGAAATGAAGCACTTCAATAATTTTCTGATTGGAAAAGAGATTGTTGCCATTCCACCCCAGCAAGGTGTAATAGGTTTTGCCTTTAGTTTCTAACGGGATAATCGAATAGTAAATGGCACCATACCAGCGGTTATGGTCACCCACGGTCATTTCCGGATAATCAAGGGTGTTGCGTTTGTCATACAAAGGGAAAATGACAAATTTCTTGCGACTATCATTATAAACATGTAAAAAACCAAAATTTTCCACCGAACGGTTATTCTTCAAAACATGCCACGTAAACAATTTGAAAAGTTTGTCGGGCGATTCCAACACGGCGAAATTGGTACTGTTTTTCCAAGCATAATCAAACGATTTCGGCGCAAGCAGCACCATTTCGAGCAAATTCATAAAATCTTCGTTCAGGGAAAAACGTTGGGTCTCATCAGGGCAATTTACCACCTCATCACGTATGCGTACCAACGAATCCTCCCAAAACGTAAAATCAAATTTTTGGGAGAAAGTGGAAAGATGACAGAGTGAAAAAATTAGCAGCAACCCTTTTTTCATGCCCACAGAACGAAATATTTGTGTTGAAATTGTCAAATTTTACTCTTTTTTACCTTTATTTCCTTTTTTCTCCTTCTTTTCTTTCTTGGCAGCCTTTCCTTTTTGAGAAGACAACGTGTTGAAAGCCGACGTAATGTCAAAATAGAGTTCTTCCACAATGATTATGAGCGGGGATTTTCATGCTTTTGATTTTTAAAATAGAGATGCAATAATAGCAATAATTATTTAGATGGACGGAAAAGCGCAAAAGGCTTAGTCATTACCCCTAATTAAACACGTACTATTTTTTACTGATGCAGCCGTATGAAAGCAGCTTTTTTTTCGTACTTTTGCCACCCATAAGAAAATGGCATTGCAAATGAGTAAATATCCCGATTCTATTGATAAAATTACGAAAGCGAGGTTACGGCTTTCAGTTTTCGGTTCCATTTTCAGCATTGCAGTTACCATGTTTTTGATAGGATTGATCACCTTGATTGCCTTTTTTATGATGACTTATATCAATAATATTTCCGAAAAATTGGAAGTGGAAGTACTCTTTTACTCCGATGTAAGGGAAGCGGATATTGTGGCGATAGAACAGAAGTTGAAACTGAAACAATACACTGCAACATCTTTAGTGTCATCACGTTATGAAAACACAGCGGAAGCGAAGAAGATCATCGGGGATAATTACACGGACATCATCACCAACCCGATCAATGCATCGATCCGGTTCACGGTGAAGCCGCAGTATGCCAACACCGACTCGCTGACACAGATCACTAAACAGATCAAGCGTGACTATGTAATTGTCAGTGATGTGGACTACCCGACCGCCATTGTGGACACGTTTTTCCACAATACCACCTACCGACTGATCGTTTTTGGCGTCTGTGCCCTATTCATGCTGATCTCGATGTTCTTGATCGCCAACTCCATCCGGTTGAATATTTACGCTAAACGATTCAATATCAAGAGTATGTTATTAGTCGGGGCGACCCGTTCGTTTGTGCGACGACCGTTCGTTTTCAGAGGATTCGTGCAAGGTGTTTGGGGTGGATTTATCGCCGTGGCACTCCTCGCCACTATCCTCTATCAAGGAAACCTCGCCTACCCCGATTTGATTGATTTTTCCTATATCTACGTAATTTCCATCATCTTAGGATCGATCTTCATCTTCAGCATCCTCTTCACGACACTCATATCGTTCTTCTCTGTGAACAAGTACATCAAATTAAAATCCGATAGATTATACCTTTAAAAAAACAATACTATGGCGCAAGTTGTTAATACTGAGAAAAAAAGTCCGGCGAAGCCGAAATTGTCAAATAGCACAAAGCAAACCAGCAAAATGCCTCCTCTTTTCCGCAAAGAGAACTACATCATCATGGTCATCGGAATCGTTTTGGTGGCAATGGGCTATATCCTGCTGGCTGGCGGAAAAGCACCCAGTGACGATATTTACAGCGACGCTATCTTCAACACCCGCCGTATGGTGATTGCCCCAACCGTCATGCTGATCGGATTGGCAACCAGTATCGTGGCAATCATGTGGCACCCGAAGAAGAAAAACGCAGAAATTAACAAAGAAGCTACCGAACAATAGAGACATAGCACGCTATACCTTAGATTCTCAGGCTCTTAACAGTTTGTCTCATGGATATTTTACAAGCCATCATCTTGGGTATCATCCAAGGTTTAACCGAATTTTTACCTGTCAGCAGCAGCGGGCACCTCATTATCGCCAAGGAGTTGCTGGGCATCGAAACCACTTCCAACATCGCTTTCGAGATTGTGGCGCACACAGCTACCGTACTGAGCACCATCACTGTTTTGTGGAAATATATCCTCAATTTGCTCCGGAAATTCTTTAAATTCGAATGGAAGCCGGAAACGCAATACCTTTGTAAACTATTGCTATCGGCCATCCCCATTATGATTGTGGGGTTGTTTTTTAAAGACCGGGTAGAGATGCTTTTTGGAGAAGGTGTTTTATTGGTTGGATGCATGTTACTGGTGACGGCACTTCTCCTTTCACTGACCCATTTTATTCAATATAAACAACGGAAAGACATAAGTTGGGGATCCGCATTCATCGTGGGTATCGCCCAGGCCATTGCTGTACTGCCTGGTCTATCCCGTTCGGGAACAACCATTTCCACCGGGCTGCTGCTCGGCGTGAAAAAAGAAGAAATCGCCCAGTTCTCGTTCCTCATGGTGTTGATCCCGATTTTAGGGGAGGCATTTCTCGGCATCATCGGCGGCGATTTTTCCGCCTCCGCATCGGGAATCCACACGGCCTCGCTGGTCGCAGGCTTCGTAACCGCCTACCTCGCCGGTCTGTTCGCCTGCAAAGTGATGATCGAATTGGTAAAACGGGTGAGTCTGCTCTGGTTCGCAGCATATTGTCTTGTTGTCGGAATTATCGCCATTATAGGAGGTTTATCGTGACAAAAAAGAAATTTTTCCACGATCTCAAGTTCGACTTGCCGCCGCTCCCTATCGATCCCGAAGGTTCAGTGCTCATTTTTGACAAACCTTATCGTTGCACCTCTTTTCATTTGGTAAGCAAGGTGAAACGTTGGATCAAGGAGGAGATGAAAATGAAGATGAAAGTGGGACACGCCGGCACGCTGGATCCGTTGGCCACCGGATTGATGATCGTTTGCGTGGGACCGTACACCAAGAAAATCGACCAATACCAGGGGATGGACAAAGAGTACACGGGAACGTTCCATTTGGGAACGACCACCCCGAGTTTTGACTTGGAGACGGAAATTGATGCCCAATACCCGATCGACCATATCACGGAAGAGATGATACGAAATGTAACACAGTGTTTTATGGGTGAAATCAATCAAATGCCACCCGTGTTCTCCGCCGTGCGTATCGATGGAAAACGGGCTTACGAATACGCCCGGAAAGGTGAAGATGTTGAAATCAAATCCAAGAAGATCACGATCTGCGAGTTTGAGATCACCCGCATTGCTCTGCCCGAAGTCGATTTCAAAATCGTCTGTTCCAAAGGGACTTATATCCGTTCCCTTACCCGCGATTTCGGTCTGGAACTCGGCAGCGGCGCCCACCTCACCGCCCTTCGAAGAATACGGATCGGAGAATTTCGGGTGGAAGAGGCGATAAAGGTTGAATAGATTGATGAACTATAAAAGTTACCTATGTCCAAAAAACTGTTTTTGTTAGATGCGATGGCGCTGATCTTCCGCGCCTATTACGCCATGTCAAAATCCCATCGCTATACATCGAAAGGAGTGAACACGTCTGCTATTCTGGGATTTACCAATACATTATATGACGTGATCAAGTCGGAAAAACCGACCCACATCGCCGTGTCATTTGATACAGGCGCACCGACCATCCGTCACGCCGATTTCGACCAATATAAAGCACACCGTGAGGAGACCCCGGAAGATATCGTGAACTCGGTACCTTACATTAAAAAGATGGTGGAGGCATTCAACATCCCCATTTTGGAAATGGATGGCTACGAAGCTGATGATGTGATCGGAACTACGGCAAAACTGGCTGAAATAAACGGGTTTGAGGTATATATGATGACATCGGATAAAGATTACGGGCAATTGGTGTCTGAACATATTCGCATCTACAAACCCGGAAAATTTGGACAACCTGCCGAAGTTATCGGTGTGCAGGGAGTTTGCGAGAAATATGGCATCGAAAATCCCGAACAACTAATTGATATCCTGGGATTATGGGGCGATGCGTCTGATAATATTCCCGGCGTGCCAAACATAGGGCAGGTCAAGGCAACCAAGCTGATCGCACAGTTTGGATCGATTGAAAATATCTACAAACATATTGATCAAGTTGGCCATGATAAAATGCGGAATGACCTGATCACTTACAAAGACCAAGCGATGATGTCGAAGATGCTGGCTACTATCATTTTGGATGTTCCCATCACGCCCGATTTCGACAAGATGGCATACAAAGGTCCGAATCCCCAAAAATTAAAAGAGGTTTTTGATGAATTAGAGTTTAAAGCGCTGACACAAAGAATTTTCAAAGATCTAAAGTTGAAAGATGAAACAATACCGGCGCAGCCCGATCTCTTCTCTTCCCTTGAAGATGTGGAGATGGAAATGCCGGAAAAAGAGACCCTGTTCCGTTGTTTCAAAGACCAACCACACCATTTTGTGGAGATTACGAAAAAAGAAGAGGTAGAAAATTTGTTAAATCAGAATAAAACTCTCTATTTTGACTGGATTTACGATGGAAAAATTGATGGTTTCGCCTTGGCGGGAAGTGACGAAAATATCTATTATTATCTTTATGAAAATAAAGGAAAACAAGACGACTGTTTTTTAGACACTGTTTTTTCCACTGATAAACAAATTGTTACATTTCACTGCAAACAATCTTGGAAGATTTTTAAAGAGTTGCAAAAAGAACATCCGATAAATTTTTTCGATCTGGAGATCGCACACTATTTGATTCAACCGGAAAACTCGCACTCGTTGGAGCGTATGTCGGAACGCTATTTGTCATACAGCCTTTTCGATGCCCAAAGCAAAGTGAAACATTTTAAACCTTTCGAGGCTATTTGTGAGAAAATAGAAGTTTACAAGCAACTTTTCCCTGTTTTTAAGGAAGAATTGGAAAAGGATAATTTGACGCCGTTGTTCCGGGAGATCGAAATGCCGCTGAGCCAAGTGTTGGCAGAGATGGAATATAATGGTATCAAAGTGGATTGCGACGTGTTGGGTCAAAATTCAGCGCAGCTCAATACAGATGTGGAGAATCTGGAAAAGCAGATTTTCGAATACGCCGGAATAACATTCAACTTAGCATCTCCTAAACAGTTAGGTGAAATTTTGTTTGAAAAGATGCGAGTTATCGACAATGCGAAACTGACGAAGACGAAACAGTACCAAACCGGCGAGGAGGTGTTGGCGAAACTGGTGAACAAACATCCGATCGTGCCGCTGATTTTGGAGTGGCGTTCATTGTCAAAACTGAAGACCACATACATCGATGCACTGCCGCAATTGATTGATCCCACGGATGAAAGAATCCACACAACGTTTAACCAGACAGTAACATCCACCGGGCGGCTCAGCTCCACCAATCCTAATTTGCAAAATATTCCCATTCGGACAGAACGGGGCCGGGATATTCGCCGGGCTTTCGTGGCCGGCGACAACGATTCGGTGCTGATCTCCGCCGACTATTCGCAAATTGAACTTCGAATCGTGGCGGACGTGTGCGGCGATGAGCGCATGATCAATATGTTCAAGGATGGTGAAGATATTCATGCTGGAATGGCGGCCGAGATCTACGGAATTTCTATTCAGGAAGTTACAGCACAGATGAGGCGTAATGCGAAGACAGTGAATTTCGGAATCCTTTACGGAATGTCCGCTTTCGGCTTGGCGGAACGGTTGCAAATCCCGCAGTCGGAAGCCCGCGATCTGATCGAACGTTATTTCTTAAATTTCCCCAAAATCAATCACTATTTGGAAAATACCATTGAGTTTGCGAAGGAAAACGGTTATGTGGAGACACTGTTGGGAAGACGGCGCTACATCCGCGACATCCAATCCGGAAACGGCATTTTGCGGAAAGCGGCAGAACGCAATGCCATCAACGCACCCATCCAAGGCACCGCCGCCGATCTGATAAAAATCGCCATGGTCGAGATTTTCAATGCGCTGCAAGCAGAAGGGTATAAAACCAAGATGGTGCTGCAAGTCCACGATGAGCTTCTCTTCGACGCACCCAGTAACGAAGCAGCCCGGATAATGCCACTCATCGAACACAAAATGACCAATGCCATGTCGTTCAAAGTCCCGTTGGCTGTGGAAATTAATAAGGGAAAAAGTTGGTATGACGCCCATTAAAATGCAAAGTTAATAATCATTAAAAATTATTAGGCAGACACTGCAATACACCATTTATTTATATTTTTGCGGCAAATTTGAAACAATGGAAATTCCAGTTGCTAAGATTGCGGAAACTATTAATGGAGAGGTTGTTGGAGATGGCAATGCGGTAATTAACACTGTGTGCAAGATCGAAGAAGGCGTTTCCGGCGGCTTGTCTTTTTTGGCCAATCCAAAGTACACTTATTATATATATGAAACCAAAGCAACGGCAGTTATTGTAAATCAAGATTTTACTCCTGAGAAGCCAATCCAAACCACGTTAATTAAAGTTGAAAATTCCTACTTGGCGTTTGCAAAACTATTGGATTTTTACAATAAAATGAAACCTCAAAAGAAGGGCGTTTCCAACAAAGCGGCGATTTCTCCGACAGCGAAAATAGGGCAAGATGTCTATATCGGTGATTTTGTGAGTATTGGCGAAAACGTGGTGATCGAGGATGGCGTGAAACTTTATCCTCACGTTTGGCTGGGCGACCGCGTGACAGTGGGACAAGGAACGGTGTTAAACTCCGGTGTGAAAGTGTATGACGAGTGCCGGATCGGGAAATCGTGCATCATCCATGCCAGCACGGTGATCGGCGCCGACGGATTCGGGTTCGCCTCACAAAACGGCAATTACATGAAAGTGCCGCAGATCGGGAATGTAGTGATTGAGGACAATGTGGAGATCGGTGCTAATTCCTGTATCGACCGGGCCACCATCGGTTCAACCATCATTCGGAAAAATGCGAAGTTAGACAATCTCATTCAAATTGCCCATAATGTGGAAGTGGGAGAAGGAAGTGCCTTTGCGGCACAAGTGGGTGTGTCGGGATCCACGAAGGTGGGAAAGGGCTGCGTGTTCGCCGGGCAGGTGGGGATAGCGGGACACCTCTCTGTAGGCGACAATGTCACCATTGGCGCACAATCCGGTGTCTCCAACTCCATCGGGAGCAACCAAGTCATGTTGGGCAGTCCGGCGGTGCCGTTCATGGATGAGAAGAAATTGATTATTTATCGAAAAAAATTACCCCAATTATACAAACAAATTGATAACATCGAAAAATTACTGAAAGAACAGAAGAGGTAGTTTTTTTAAAAACCAAGGCTATGCTGAACCAATCAACCATTGGTGGTCCGGTTTCCGTCTCAGGAAAAGGGCTGCATTCAGGGAGAGAAGTGCATGTCCATTTCAAGCCAGCTCCCGAAAATCATGGAATTGTATTCCAAAGAGTAGATTTAGAAGATAAACCGTTGATTCATGCGGATGTGAGTAATGTGTATGACACGTCGCGCGGTACATCACTGATGGAAAATGGTGCGAAAGTGAAAACCGTCGAGCATCTGATGGCCGCTCTCGCTGGCTTATCCATAGATAACGTACTAGTGGAAGTCGATGCCGCAGAAATCCCGATTTTAGACGGAAGTGCTAAAATTTTCGTTGAATTGCTCACGAAAGCGGGCGTGAAAGAGCAATCCCAACCCCGCGAATATATTGTGATTGAAAACGAAATCCATTTCAAACGGAATGGCAGTGGCACCGAGCTGATCATCCGTCCCGCCGATCGTTTCAAAGTAAATGTGAAGGTGGATTACGGCACGAAAGTGCTGGCCGACCAGCAGATGAGCATTGATGATATGCAGGATTTCATTCCCCACATCTACGACTCCCGGACATTTGTCTTCCTGCACGAATTACAATTTTTGATCCAACATAACTTGGCGAAAGGCGGTGACGTGGACAATGCAATCGTTTTCGTGGATAAAAAACCCGAACCCGAAGTGCTGCAACAATTAGCGATTTTTTTCAATAAGAAAAATATGGAAGTGATGGAAGACGGCGTGCTGAACCACAATCCGTTACACCATGAAAACGAACCCGCCCGCCATAAACTGTTAGACCTCATCGGCGACCTCTACCTGCTGGGCAAACCAATCAAAGGCGAAATCACCGCTATCCGTCCCGGCCATTTTGCAAACACGGAGTTTGCAAAGTTGATCGCAGAGGATATGGCGATGTAAATCTATAATTCTGAAGAAATAATTTTATCGTATCTTAAAAAAATTGAAACTCGTGGAATGACTTAAGCGTCCTACGAGAGTTTTTTTAATCTTCACTTCCCACCACAAACCTTCCATCAATCCCCTCTCCCGTAATCCGCAGATCGTAAATGTCATATTCCGCATCTTTATTCTTGGTAAAAGATAATTTTACGGTGTTCATACCCCGTTTGAGTTTATGTTTTTTTGCAGTCACTTTGCCGGTTCTCCGTGATTCCGTGGTGATAGAAACCGTTTTGGCTTTTTCGGAAAAAATATTGATGATCAGTTTGTTCTTAGTCGTAACATAGCTTGGGAAAATAAACTCCATCACTTTGGCACCGTTGCCGGATTGAATAGTATGTTCTTGTAAAAGAATATTATAAACTTTCAGGAAATCGGTAACACCGTAGCCCAGCAAGGTATTCGGATTTTCGGCCTGGTGTCCGCTTTTGCGGATGGCGTCCATAATCTCGAAGTTGGTTTTGTTGGGGAAGGCTTGTCGGAGACAGGCCACCATACCGGTCAGCATGGGTGAAGAGAAAGATGTGCCATCTGCTTGGGAAGTGTGTCCGCGGGGGTTGGCCACATAAGTCCGTCTACCTACCGCCACGGCATCGGGTTTCACACGTCCGTCCGCTGTCGCCCCCCGAGAGCTGAACGCCACACGGGTAGCGGTACTGTCAACGGCGCCTACCGTCAAAATCTTGTCCGCATCTGCCGGACAGCCAATCTTCCGCCACTTGTTGTTTCCTTCGTTACCGGCACTATTACACACAATCATCCCCCTTTCCGACGCCATCGTGGCGGCAATGGAAGCGCGGCTGGTCTTGCCATCAAGATCGGCATGGGAGCGAGGTTGCGCCACCGTGTCGTCAAATTTTGTATAACCCAGCGAGGAGTTGAGCACCATACAGCCTAAACTGTCGGCCCATTCGATGCCCGCCACCCAATTATCCTCTTCCACTTTGGTCTCCGTACGGCCGTCTTCAGTATTAGCCAAGAAAACCATCACTTTCGGAGCTGTGCCGATTAAATTACCTGGAATTTCAGAGGCCACGCATGAAAGCACCATGGTGCCGTGACTGCCCAATCGCAAAGCGTTTTTTCCGGGATTAACGAAATTACGTACACCCAGTAAGCGCCCTTCGTTTCGCAAGTTTTCAAAATGAGGCACATGATCCACATTTAAAAAACCACCGTCCATGAACATCACTACCACACCTTCGCCCTTAAATCCCATGCGGTGCAGCCATTGGATATTGTTCACCCGAACTTGCGTGTACGCTTTCCCGTAATCCAATTCATCCATGCTTGTCGGGGTGGAAACGATTGGAACTCGGCTGTTCTTATAATAATGCGGCTTATAAATCCGCTCTTCTTTCTCCTTCATGGTACTCGTGATCTCCACCGTCTTCACGAAATCCAATGTGTCGAGAATATACTCCAAACTGTCTCTCGTGGCGTAAATCGTGATCGCATTGAACCATTTTGATTGCGTGAAAAGCACGATAGTCGTGTCGATTGACAAAATCTGTTCGATATAATTCCTGTTCACGGGAAGATCCTGCTCCGTGATAGTGATGTTGAACTTGTTCCGATTTTCAACCGCCTTGGGTGATAAAAATTCCTCCGGTCGGGAAACGGAATAGTTGGAATTATTCTTGTCAGTGAATTGGACAAAATATTTGACAGGAGATTGTGCAGAAGTGCTTGCGAAAAAAAGGGATAGTGCAAAAAATAGAAATAGTTTTTTTCTCATCATTATCATTTTTTTGTTGTCATATCTTTATGACATGCAAAAATAGTATTTTTAGCCTCGCAAATCAAGACAGAATATTAAAATATATAACAGTAAGATTTTAAATAGAATAACAATATGGCAAGACGAATATTAGTCGCGACGGGCGGTGGAGATTGTCCGGGATTGAATGCGGTAATCCGCGGAATCGTGAAACGGGCATATCTGGAAGAAGGTTGGGAAATCTTTGGATGCATCGAATCTTTTAACGGTATTTTAAAAGACAATATAGAAATTATCCCATTGACTCCCAAGGTAGTATCGGGACTGCACGTGAAAGGCGGCACGATCATCAAAACCACAAACCGGGGCGGTCCGTTCCATTTTCCGGTGCAACAGGAAGATGGAACCTGGACCACCGAGGATCGTTCCGAGTTGATGAAACGACGGTTGGAAAACCTTGGCATTGAGGCGGTTGTCAACATCGGCGGCGATGGTTCGCAGCGTATCTCCGTGGCCTTGGAAAATATGGGTATCAATGTCGTGGGCGTGCCCAAAACGATCGACAACGACCTGGCAACCACCGATTTCACATTCGGTTTCCAGACCGCCGTGCAAATTGCAACGGAGGCATTCGATAAATTGGTAACGACGGCGGAGAGCCATAATCGGATTTTCATCATGGAAGTGATGGGGCGCGATGCCGGCTGGATTACCCTGCACTCGGCGCTCGCCGGTGGAGCGGATGTCTGCCTAATTCCCGAAATTCCTTACGATCCACGAAAAGTGGCTGAAAAGATTGCCACACGATACCGCGACAATGAGGGGTTTTGCAATATTGTGATCGCAGAGGGTGCTATTCCATTCAACGGAACCGTCAGCGGGTCTTCCTCCACTCTTGCGGGCGACCTACACTTCAAATTGCACGGTGCCGGCGACCGGCTGCGTAGCGAACTGGAGGAGATTGGCGTAGATCACGATATCCGGGTCACCGTGCTCGGTCACTTGCAACGCGGAGGCACACCCACAGCTTTCGACCGTATCTTGGCGACCGCTTTCGGCGTGAAAGCTTTTGAATTAGTGAAAGATAGAAAATACGGACAGATGGTGGTCTACCGCCAACCCGACATCCTGCACGTCTCACTGAGAGAAGCCATCAGCCAACCCAACTTGATCGATCCCAAAACCAACGCATTTGTACATGCGGCACGAGGAGTTGGGATGTCGTTCGGGGATTGACCTGCAACGACTGCGTGAAAATTGGAACTTTTTCTCCCAAATCCAATTTGCAGATCGGCACTTCCGCCAGAAATGGATGTAAAACGGATTTTTTCATCCGTGCAAATCCATCCATCCCTACCCCTTATAAAACTCTAACGTCCACTCTACCCCGTCATCATCCGTGTAGCGGTACTTAAATTCTTTGGCGGACAGTTTCACGATGCGGGCAGTATAGGTGTATCTTTTGTTGCGCAGAATGAAATAGATGTGTATTTTTTTGTACTTGTTTTCAAAGGCCCACTCTCCGTGCGTGTTTTCGATAAGTTGACCCGTCTCGGTATACGTAACTACCGACATGGGGCCGCCATAATAAAAAGTGTAATAATTGTTGATTTTCAAGGCATCGTTGGGAACTTCTGTGATTTCCACCCCGTCTTTCAGCACATGACTCAATATCCATAACTCTGCAACTAACCGATTTTCAGGAGATTGAAAATTGAGAACACCTTCTTCATAACGACAACCGTTAAGAATGAAAGCAACTAATACTAAGGATAATATAGACTTTTTCATCTGTTTTCTGATTTTTAGATTTTTATAAACGAAACCGCAGTTATTCTATTGTGAGTCTGTTCAGGATCAAATCTCTATTATATTGTTGTATGATTGATTTCAAGAGTAATAATTCATAATTATCATCATTTACCGTCTCTTTCAAATCGTTTTCCATAAACGGATCTTCCCGGCGGTCGTAATAACCGGTCAACTCCATACCATTGAAAAGGAGGATATGGGATTCCGTAATCATTTGATAGATACCGTTTAAGAAATTGACGGCATACGGCGGATGATCATTGAAAAGGGATTTTCCGAAAGCGAAATAGTCGTTGGGAAATTGAATCATCTCAAGGATCGTGGGCAAAATGTCGATCTGTTGGCCAAACGGTTTACAGATCGTGTCGATTTGCTGTTTCGGGTCGAAGATGACGAGTGGGATGGTGTAGCGGGCGTGGCAGGTTTGGTAGTACGGATCGGTCGAGCAGGCCGCATGGTCGGCGGTGATGATAAAGATCGTGTTATCAAACCATGGCTGCCGCGCCGCTTCCGCAAAGAACTTGCCCAACGCCCAGTCCGCATATTCGATGCTCTCTGGCATACTTTTCCCGGCTTTCTTCGGGTACATTTTCCTGTAATGATCCGGCAAATAGAATGGATGGTGCGATGACAGCGAAAATACGGTAGCCAGAAACGGCGTGTCTAATTTTGACATTTCCCTAGCGGTATAAGGAAGGTAATAATCATCGAAAATGCCCCAACTGCCATCGAAATGTGTATCATTTCCATACTCGCTTCTGCCAAAATAACGTTCAAAGCCTGCTAATTGCGTAAAAGGAAGAAGGTTCATCGTCCCGTTTTGACCGCCATGATAAAAAGCACTGCTATAGCCCTGTTTCTTGAGCAAAGCGGGCAAAGCCGTGATTTTATTGTCGGCGTATGGCGAAGTAATGTATTCCCCATTCATCCACGTAGGCAATCCAGCGATGATGGCGGGAATACCCTCCATCGAACGGGTGCCGTTGGCGTAAAAAAGCATCATACGCCCTAACCCGCCAATAGAGTCAAGATTCAGCGTGAGCGACCGTTCCAACTTGGGGTTCAGCATTTTGGAATGCTCTGCGGAAAAGCTCTCCATGATCAAGATGACGATGTTCCGTTTGTCGATTTGCGAACCGGGAGCAGCATGCCAAATAGTATAACACAACCGGTCAGCCTCTTTTTCAGTAAAATAACTCTTCAATTCCAATGCGCTTTTCCCGATCGACTTGATAAGCGTGAAGGGCGTGTTAGTAACATAGATATAATGCCTAGGCATGGCATGTGCCGATACGTTCACGGACGAGATCGGACGGAGCTGGAATCCCCCCCGAGCCGTCAAAAATCCCAATGCCAAGAAAATGATGAGTGCCGGCAAAGCGCGCACTACAAAAAACTGCGGATAGTTCGCCAGCTGTTTGTCACTCAATCGGCTATTGACAAAAATAAACAACCCGACAGTCGCCAGAAACAGGAGGAAAATATACCAATAATCCCGTAAAAAAACCGGAATCAAACCGACAATCCCCTCTTCATTCCCTACAAACTTGAACACATCGAAGGTCATCCGTTTTTGGGTGAAACGACTGTAAATAATGTCAGTGAAATCAAACGAAAATACCACGATATTGGTGATATAGAAAAAAAACAGCGTGGTGATTTTTCGATATACCTTGTTGTATGTAAA
>JAITVP010000033.1 GCA_031285725.1 Bacteroidales bacterium | reverse complement strand
AGTCGTGGTGGAGACCGTTCTCGTCGTCGTTGATGAAAACACTGGCGGTGATGTGCATGGCATTCACCAACACCAGACCTTCCTGTACACCGCTTTCCATTACGGCTTGTTGCACATCGCTCGTAATGTTAACCAATCCTCTGCGCTGTGGGATGTTGAAAAATAGTTCTTTTCGGTAGGATTTCATGTTTGGATGTTAAATTTGAAAATATAGAATTTAAGAATTTGAAAATGACAAGCATAGATACTGTTTTCCTTTCAACTGTCAAATTGTCAAATTAACCTCCAATCTCCCGACTCTTTCCAACACAGTATCAATCAACTTGTCCATTGCGGGTTGGTAGTTGGCGGAGAAGTCACCGGTTACACGATTGGCGATGCCCACGCAAACGGTCAACGCTCTGTGTCCAAGCAATTTGCCTAATCCATAGATAGCAGAACACTCCATTTCGAGGTTGGTGATGCGATGTTTTTCGTAGTTAAATCGTTCGGTACGGTGTATCAATTCAGGAAAACGCAGTTTAGCCCGGATTTCGCGGCCTTGCGGACCGTAGAAACCGGGAGCGGAAGCGGTGATGCCCCGGTGCATATCATGGGCAACGGTCTGTAACAGGTGATCGTCACCCTTGACACAGTAGGGATAAGGAAGTCTTTCATCCCAACCGGTCTGTCGGACAAACGCCTCCACGATGTCGTCACGAGAGATATCACCGTGATCGTAAAATTGCAAGAGTCCGTCGAAACCGAAACCGTATTCAGAAGCGATAAATCCCTCTAAAGGAATGTCTCCTTGCAAAATTCCGCAAGTCCCGATACGAATGATATTCAGCGACTTGCGTTCAGGTCTCACTACACCTTTGGCTATATCGATGTTAACAAGAGCGTCTAACTCGTTGACCACAATGTCAATATTGTCGGTGCCCATGCCGGTAGAGAGCACGGTGATAAATTGACCGTTCAGCATACCCGAATGGGTAACGATTTCGCGGTTGGCCCTCTTCACGGTAACGGAGTCAAAACGGGCTGACACAGCAGGTACCCGCCCCGGATCGCCCACCAAAATCACGGTGTTTCCCAACTCTTCGGGCACTAAATTAAGATGGTAGATTTTGCCCCCATCCTTCAACGGCATTTCTGATGATTTGATTTCCATGCGTACTGTGTTTTAAATTTATATCTATAACCTGCAAAGGGGAAAGATTGTTTATTGCGCAAAGGGGATAAAAATAATGATTAATCTGTAAAATCTATGTCATCTGCATGCCATTAAGTTCGTATTTTTGCAGCATAATTGACAATATATGGCAATACAACGACAACGATTGGATCAAAAACAACAGATGAAGCAGACGGTTTCCATGCAGACTGTACAGTTCATGCGGCTGTTGGAAATTCCATCGAATCGTCTGGAAGATGAGATTTTTAAGGCAGTGGATGAAAATCCCGCACTGGAAGTGGATTACGATGCACCAAGCGAGCAATACGAAAACGATACATTCGAAGATTCCGATTATGATGATCAATCACTAACAGAGCTACATAGCGAAAGCACCCTCTCCGATGACGCTTACGATGATTTCTTCAGCAGCGAAAGCTATGAGGACGACTACGATTACACCATGGATCGCCACAACGACTATATGCTGGCTTCCATTAACCAGTCGAAGGACGATGTCTATCGGGAGCCAACCATCGTGAACGACCTATCGTTACAAGAATCGCTCATTTCGCAGTTGAATATTCTGAATATCAACGAAGAAGACCGCCCCATTGCTGAATACCTGATCGGCAACATCGATGATGACGGCTATATAACGCAAGAGATCAACGCAATCACCATGGATCTGCTGCTCACTTACAATATCTATACGACCTCGGCGAAAATTGAATATCTCCTGACCAATTACATCCAAACGCTGGATCCGCCGGGGGTCGGTGCCCGCAACTTGCAAGAGTGTATCCTGTTGCAATTGCAACGACTGCCACACAATGCCATTACGGAGCAAGCCATCACTGCCATCCAACACCATTTCAACGCCTATTCACTGAAACATTACGACAAGATCAAGTCGCAACTCCAACTTGACGATGATGCTTTCAAAAAGGTTATTGATCTTATTCACAGCATGTCACCCAAACCGGCCGACAATCCATCCCGCAACGAGATGGCTCTCAACTACATTATTCCCGATTTCACCATATCCATCGAGGACGGCAAACTCAGCCTTTCTCTCAACAATGATCACATACCTAGACTGCGAGTCAACAAGGATTACACGGAGATGCTGAACTTCTTGAAGAGCGAAAAAAACCAGAAAAGCCGGGCGGAGGCCGAGAAATATTACAAAGAGCACATCGAAAACGCCGCAAACTTCATCAACGCACTGACACAACGGGAACTGACCATGTTTAACATCATGTATACCATTATGATGAAACAGGAAAATTTCTTTCTGTCGGGCGATGATCTCACCATCAAACCGATGATTTTGAAGGATATCGCAGAGGAAATCGGGATCGACATTTCCACCGTTTCACGAGTCACCAACAACAAATACGTTTTGACTCCTTACGGCACCCTCTCCATCAAACGTCTCTTCTCCGAATCAATCGGCGATGACGACGTCTCCTCCATCGAGGTCAAGGCCATCATCTCGCAGCTCATTGGAAAAGAGGATAAATCCGCTCCATTAACGGATGAAAGACTTTGTGCGGAATTGGAACAGAAAGGATACAAAATCGCCCGCCGCACTGTGGCCAAATATCGGGAACAGTTAAATATTCCAGTGGCAAGACTGCGGAAATAAGTTTAGGCGTTAGAAATTTCTTTTATTACTTCCGCCGCCGCAAAACAACCAAACACCGCCGGCATATAGGAAACAGTCCCCACCACCGACATTTTGTTGATTTCGGGCTCTGATTCGATCTTTACCGCCGATTCGGGAACAATTTCGGGTGAGAAGACCGCCTTGAAACCGCTGCGGATTCCCAAACGATGCAACCGTTTGCGCAGAGCATGAGCCAATTTGCACTGATACGTTTTTTTTATATCGACCACCGCCACGAGCGACGGATCCATTTTTCCACCGGCCCCCATGACGGAGATGATTTTCAAATCGCGCTGCATGGCAAAATAGATCAAGAAAGATTTCGGAGCCAGCGAATCTATCGCATCAATGACATAGTCGAATTTTGCACTGTCCAGCAGTTCTTCTGTTCCCTCATCGCGCACACATTGCTGAATGGCATGGAGTTTCAGTTCGGGATTGATTTGCAGAAGCCGCTCCCGCATCACCTCGACCTTCGGTCTCCCGATGGTGGTCGTCAGCGCCGGCAGTTGGCGGTTGCGGTTGCTATTCTCCACGTTGTCCGCATCCACGATGGTCATTTCCCCCACTCCGACCCGAGCGATCTGTTCGGCGGCATACGCCCCCACACCGCCCAATCCCACAATCAGGACGTGACTATTCCGCAATTTTTCCAGCCCTTCCGAGCCTACTAACAACTCTGTTCTTTCTAACCAATTATTGTTCAACGTATTGGACTGGGGATTTGGATGTTAACGAGTAGACAAGTAATATTTCAACTTTCTCCTCAACCTCATCATTAACTATTAACTATTAACTCCACGTACTCTCCGTCTCGCTTCATCCAACTCATCTGCCGTTTCGCATAGCGGCGGGTATGCACTTTGATCTGTTCCACGGCTTCCTCCAACGTCTGTTCGCCGTCAAAATAGGAGAAGAGTTCCTTGTAACCCACGGTGTTCAGGGCATTGAGTTTGCGATAGGGCAACAGCGACCGGGCTTCTTCGAGCAACCCCGCTTCCATCATTAGGTCCACCCGTCGATTAATCCGATCGAACAGTTCTTTGCGGGGACGGGTCAACACATATTTCACGATATTGAAATCCCGCTCTTTCCGTTCCGCTTTCAATTGTTGGGAGTAAGGCTTTCCGGTTTGCAGGCAAACCTCCAATGCCCGAATTAGTCGTTTCGGATTAGCAATATCAGTTTGATGGTAGTAATCAGGGTCTAACAATCTGACCTGCTGGCGCAAACCTTCCACTCCTTCTTCTTTAAAAATACGGAGCACTTTGTCTCGGATTTGCAAGTCCGGATCCGGCAGATCATCAATGCCTTTGCAAACCGCATCTATGTAAAGTCCGCTACCGCCCACCATAACTACGACAGGATTTTTCTGAAAGAGACTCGGCAACAATTTCAGCACATCCTGTTCAAAACGGGAAACACTGTAATATTCCTCAATGGAAAGATGTCCCACGAAATAATGCGGCACTCGGGCCAACTCTGCGGTGGTGGGTTTCGCTGTTCCGATGGACATCTCCTTATAGAACTGTCGCGAATCGACAGAAACAATAGCAGCGGAATGGTATTCCGCCAACTCAATTGCCAAATTCGTTTTCCCAACCGCTGTGGAACCGTAAATAACACACAAAGTAGGCGATAGATGTGAAGTGAAAGATGAAAGGTGGGAGTTGATCTCGTCAACTTGTTTACTTGTCAATTCGTTTACTTAGAAGTTGTTACCAAATTCCTCAATGTTCCCAAGATCCAACGAGTCCTCATCGTTGTAGCCATCTTGAAAGTCCTCGTCCGCTTCTTCGTGTTCATCAATGAAATCATCATCAGGATTGGGCAGGTTCAGGTTTTGCACTTCCGGGGGCATCTCCTTCACCTTGAAAGTGCAACGAGGATAGATCACGCCTTCTTGCACCGGGTTGATCTTCAACAACTCTATATAAAATACTTTCGGATTCAAGAAATCGTACTCATAAATCAGTTGCTGGTGTGGATCGGTGATATAATCTTTCAAAATGGAATCTGCCATCACGCTCTTCGGGATATTGGACGTCGTGGAATAATCATCGCCCTCGGCATATTCAGGCAGCTCCGCTGAATGATCATCACCCATGTCAATCAACGTGACCTCCTTTTGCTTGTTCCATTTACCATCGCAAATGAAAAACGAAGCCAACTCATTCCCTTTCAATCCAATGGCCGAATACATAATATCGTGAAACGATGCGAACGTGTCATGTGAAAGGATCTCGATATCCCTCACAAAATCTTCCACATTATCAAAATAAACTCGAAACTTATAGTAATACATGGTTTATAATTAATGATTAATATTAGGTGTTTGGTTAACTTTTATAGGGTTTATTTATTGTGCGTGTTTTCAGATTTCAGGTTTCAGATTTCAGGTTTCAGATTTTATATAGCGACATTAGTTAGATTAATAATTATCATGTTAACTAATCGCTGATTTCCATATTGTGAAAAACATTCGTCACATCATCGTCTTCTTCGATCTTTTCTAACAGTTTTTCCACTTCTTCGCGTTCGGATTGGGACAGTTTTTTCATGTCGTTGGGAATTCTCTCGAATTTGAACGATTTGATTTCATACCCGTTTTCTTCCAAATGTTTTTGGATGGGCCCAAAATTTTGGAACTCTGCAAAGATGAAGATGCCGTCCTCGTCTTCAAAAATCTCGTCAGCACCGAAATCAATCAGTTCCAATTCCAAGTCTTCCAAATCCACACCCTCTTTTTTGCTCACGATAAAACTGCATTTCCTGTCGAAAATGAAGTCCAGCATACCTGTCGTGCCTAAGGTACCGCCCAATTTATTAAAATAGCTTCGCACATTGGCCACGGTGCGTTGATTGTTGTCGGTGGCTGCTTCCACCACGATCGCCACACCGTGCGGACCATACGCTTCATAAACCACCTCTTTGTAGTCGGAAGTGTCTTTCTCGAACGCCCGTTTGATCGCCCGATCAATATTGTCTTTCGGCATATTCTCCGAACGAGCGTTTTGAATCAACAAGCGCAATTTAGAATTGGTCGCAGGATCGCCTCCGCCGGCTTTTGCCGCCATCGTGATCTCTTTTCCCAATCGGGTAAAAACCTTCGCCATATTACCCCAACGTTTAAATTTCCGTGCTTTTCTAAATTCAAATGCTCTTCCCATAGTTTATGATTTTGTAATATCCTTTTTATATGAACGCGCAAAAATAAAAAAAAAGAAAAAGCGAAAAGATGGGGAAATAGAAGTAAGAAAAGGAACAATGGTGGTACAGTGAAAATGACAAATTAAAAAAGCAGCATAGTAATTTTACATACGAAAAAAAAAATTCATGCATAATGGAAATCTTGTGGGAATAGTGTCCGCTTTTAATTCTTTAATTTATCCATAGTTGATTATGACGAAAAAGTTAGTAATTAAGCATTAATCGTTATTTTTGCCGCTTAATTAACAAGAAGGGGAATACCGGAATGCCGCATGATATTATCGTACTAAACAATCATATCAAACTTATACACAAACAGATAAACTCTCCAATTTCGCATCTTGGGGTATTGGTGAACGTCGGGACACGGGACGAGGAGGAGAACTTGAACGGGATCGCACATTTTGTGGAACACGTGATCTTCAAGGGTACCACACATCGCAAAGGCTATCAGGTGATTCGGCGGATGGAAGATGTGGGCGGCGATCTCAACGCCAGTACCTCCAAAGAGGAGACTTGGTTCCACTCGTCGTTCCTTTCGGCTGATTATCAACGGGCTATAGATTTACTATCCGACATCTTTTTTAATTCCACATTTCCCGAGAAAGAGATGGCGAAAGAGAAAGATGTGGTGTATGAGGAGATTAAATATTACTGCGACACGCCTTCCGAATTGATTTTCGATGAAATCGAAGAACAAGTTTTCCAAGGACATCCACTGGGAAGGGCCGTGTTGGGGTCTAAAAAAAGCGTGAAGGGCATCCAACGGGACGACATTCTCGCCTTCACCCGGCAACATTATACCAATCCCCATATTGTCATCGCCTCCGTGGGGAATATTTCCCCGAAAAAGTTGACCAGCCTCTGTAATCGTTATTTCGGGATACATCAACTTGAAGACAAACCACATAGCCGCATCCCGTTTTCCACTTATACACCCAAGGAGATCGTCAAACATAAAAACACAAACCAAACTCACTTGGTGATGGCGGTACCCGCACTCTCTCTTTTCGACAACAATCGTCATGTACTGATGCTATTAACCAACCTATTAGGAGGACAAGGGATGAATACGCGACTCAACATGACGATTCGGGAGAAGTTAGGACTGGCGTACACTGTGGAGGCGAACTACACCCCCTATTCCGACTCGGGGCTGTTTTCGATCTACGCAGGGTGCGACAACAATCTTTGGCAAAAATGCATTGATTTATCTTTCAAAGAGTTAGAGAAAGTGAAAACAACCAAACTAGGCTTGATGCAACTGCATTACACACGAAAACAATTCCTGGGACAGCTGGCTATTGCCCAAGAGTCCAAACTGAATGAGATGCTCTCGTTGGGACGCAGTACACTTTTCTATGATCAAGTCGATACTACTGAGGAGACCATCGCCGCCATTGAAGCAATCACGGCGAAGCAAATCATGGAAGTAGCTAATCAACTGTTTATTAAAGACAATTTTTCAACGTTAATTTATACCAAATGAAAAATACACACTTGTCCAATAAGACGATCTTCTCGTTGTTTTTCTTCACTTTTTTAATTTTATTTACCTCTTGCAAAGAGAAAAAAAAGGTGGAAACGGAGGAGACCGTGAAGATTGAGTTGAATAAAAGATCTGTGGAAGCGTTTGCCGTTTATATTGAAAACGCTCTGGCGTTAAACAATCCTGAACCATTCAACGATGCGTTTGACAAGGCGTACATCCGAAAGCAGATTTCAGACAACTCCATTGTTTACAGCGCATTGGACACCGATTTCGGACAGGCGTTTTTCGAAAGCAATTTCCGACAGGGCGACAAGGCATTGGATGTGATTAATCGCGGCGGTGATTTCCGTTTTGTCAAGTATTATGAAAAAGACGGGGAACACCACATTATCATTCGCATTTACCGCGACCATTCGATCAAGATCGATGATTACATTGTGGATACCGTGGACGGCAAACTGAAGATCAAGGACGGATTCAGCTACACGGCTTCGACCACGTTGACAAATCAGATTCGCTGCAATATGCTGTATGACGTGATGAACCGCACCAACCCGATTGGTCCGACCCGTTATTTCGAGGAGGCTCGCGACCTGTTGGCGGAACGAAAAGGCACAGAGGCGTTGAAGATGCTGGAAACGAATCGCTCGATGCTGACAGAGTATCCGCTGTACACACAATATTACCTGCAAAGTTTAATGCAAATCAATCCGAAAACGTATCTCGCCAAATTGACCGAAATGGACGGTGCAACACTGGATCACCGTTCCGTACTACTGTCCAAGTTTTTATACTACGTGAATACGGGAAGCGTGGCAGAGGCGCAACAAATAGCAACGGAACTGATCGAATACACCGGCGATGATCCCATCTACCTTTTCATGTTCGGTCTGGCCAATTTCTACGACGGCGATTACGTCACCGCTCTCTATTGCCACGAAAACGCCCTCACGGGTATGCGGATAGTTTGGGATATCTGGTACAACTATCTGGAATGCTATGATCAATTGGATGATGAGGAAAATTTCAACACAATCCTTGAAATGGGGAAAGAATTGTATGGGCTAAGTGATGACGAGTTAAAAGAGATTAGCAAAGAAGTAAGAAATAAGAGTTGAGGGGTTTAAATTAATATGATCATGAAAAGAACCGTTTTATTTGTTGGCTTCCAATTCATTTTTTTCCTCCCGCTTCTATGTTCCCAAGACAGTATCTCGGTACGCCATATGATCGAGATGCTATCGGCGAGAGAGATGTACGGGCGTTCCATCGCTTACGGGGGAGAGCATCGGGCGGCGAAATACATCCGTTCCGTGCTGCAAGAGACGAAAACGCAGTCGTTGGGCAACGATTACTTCCAATCCTACAACTTCCCCGGATTCGCCATGGAAGGGAAAGTCTCGCTGAGCATTAACAGGCTGGAATTGAATCCATTTGACGACTACCGCATCTATCCGTTTTCCAAATCGATGAGCCAACAAGAGATCCCCATCATCACCGCTGATCCGCTGATTTTGACCGACAAGGCAAAACAGGCGAAATTCATCAAAAAACAGGGCGATAAATTGAAAAATAGCTTCCTTTATTTCGATATTTCCAAACTCGACAAGATCAAGGACGAGTATCAGCGCAATACCATTAAATATGAGGTTTACCAACTTGGCACGAATCGCAAAAACGAGCTTTTCGGGGCACTAGGCTACTTGATCGGCGATGTGAAACTGCCAGTCATCGGGTTGAGCGGAACAACTTACGAATGTCCGTATGCTTACATTTATATATTAGCCGACAAGATGAAAGGAGCGAAAACGTTGTCGGTGGATTACACGACTCGTTTCGTGCATCATCGGGCGAATAACGTGGTGGCGAAGATCGAGGGCACGGTGCAACCCGACTCGTTCATCGTCTTCACAGCGCATTTCGATCACATCGGATGCATGGGCGAAGAGGTGATTTTCCACGGTGCCCATGACAATGCCAGCGGGGTGGCCACCGTGCTGAGCCTGGCGCAATATTTCAGCGAAAACCCACTTCCCTACTCCGTTGTTTTCTGTCTCTTCAGTGGTGAAGAGGGGGGGCTGCGCGGCTCCAACTACTTTGTGCAAAACCCACTGATTCCGCTTGATAAGATCCGAATGCTACTCAACTTGGATATGTTCTGTGGCGGCAACGACGGCATCATGGTAGTGAACAGTAAAACCGGACTACCGGCTGTTTTTTACAATCAATTGGTGAAAATCAACGAAGATAAGCAATATCTCCCAGCCATCAAAAGTCGCCCGAACACCCAAAACAGCGACCATTTCCCGTTCACCGAGAAGGAGGTGCCTGCCCTGTTCATTTACACGATGGGCGGTCAATACGGCGACTACCACGAATATACCGACACAGTAGCCAACTGCGGTCTTTCCCAATGGGAGAATGTTTTTTGGTTGATAGTGGAGTGGGCGAAAGGAATATCGGAATCTTAGAAATACAGAAATTGATATTGTTATGAAAAAATCAAAAAAGAGAGCAAAGAATGATTTACCGTTGCTTCTCAACCAACAATTCCACATTCCTAAATTATGAAGTTATACATTCTCCCCACCCCCATCGGCAATTTAGAGGACATCACATTGCGAGCCTTGCGGGTGTTACGGTCAGTGAATTTCGTATTGTGCGAGGATACGCGCACCACGCAACACTTGTTGAAACACTTTGAGATACAGCAACGGTGCATACCATACCATATCCATAACGAACATAGGCAGTTACAGCAGATTATCCGGCAAATTCAAGTTTCGTCCTCGGTGGCATTGGTGAGCGATGCCGGTACGCCGGGTATTTCCGATCCCGGTTTCTTGTTGGTACGGGAAGCCATCGCACAAGGCATCGAAGTGGAAACACTGCCCGGTGCCACGGCCTTCGTTCCCGCCCTAATCAACTCGGGGCTACCCGCCGACAACTTCTGTTTTCTGGGGTTCCTGCCTCACAAAAAAGGGAAAGAGACATTGTTGAAAAAGATCGCCGTCATGGAATACACTGCTATCTTCTACGAATCGCCGCACCGTCTGCTGAAAACGCTTGAGATGATGGCTGCTGTCATGGGTGATGAGAAATCTATCGCCATATCCCGAGAACTGACCAAAATCCATGAGGAGAACTTTCGAGGCTCGGTGAAAGAGGCGATCGCACATTTTGGAGCGAAACAGGTGAAAGGGGAAGTGGTGGTTTGTGTGAGGGGAGAAAAGTAAAAAGGGAGAATTATAGAATGGAGTCTTTGATTTCGGCTAAGAAGGCCAATATCGGTTCGATGGAAGGGGGATTGGTGGGTAAGTTCACGATTTGGCGGGAAATTTCGCAAGCGTTAGGATATTTGGTTTCGTCCAAATCCCATTGTTCCAGTTGACCGGACACCGGATGTAAGGGGCTACAAAACCAGTCGCCAAGCGGAACCTTTCTCAATTCCGCAATTTTGAAAACCTCATCCCGGTTTTTCACCCGCAAAGGATAAACCAAAAAAGAATGATCCGCAAACCATTCCGGAGCAACATGATTTTTATTCTCTTTTCTCAGATAATCGGTATATTTTTCCGCATTACTTTTCCGAATTTCAATTGTTGCAGGCAACGATCGCAGGTTTTTTATCCCTTTCCGAACCTGCACCTTAGAGACTCCTTTGAAGTAGTTTTTCGGCATCGCCGTGCCTATCAACTCCTGTCCGGACGAAGAGCCTTGTACCAGATTATAGTGGCTTAACCAGCGGTACGCCTTTAACATCATCCAATAAAATTGATTGATCATAATGTGTTCTCGCACAAGATAGAGAATGGACAAAGAGAAATTGTTAAAAACGGAGGCTTTGATCAGGTCATTATTGATGGTTAACAGATTCTCTTTTACGGCCTTATGATGTGATATGGCGAATCCGCCAATACCGGTACTGAAGGGTTTGTTCCATTGAGTGGAATAAAATGCGGCGTCGCAAAAAGTGCCGTTGGGTTTGCCGGTGTACATGCCGCCAAAACCGTGTGTGCAATCCTCGATCGTGAAGACGTCACGAACTTGCGCAATCTTGATAATCTTCTCCAAATTGGAAGACAAACCAAATGTGTTTTGACACACGATCACCTTTGTTTTTGGAGAAATATGTGCTTCTAACTGGTTGACATCCATGTTGTATGTTGCGGGATCAATGTCCACGTAGATCGGTTTCGCACCCAAGTATTTGACGGCGTTGGCCACTACCACACACGTGAATGCGGGGATGATCACCTCGTCGTCCTTTCCAACGTTCATAGCCCTAAGCAACGCATAGAGTGCAACGCGTCCTTTCCAGTAAAGGAAGATGTCACTGGGATCTGATTGCAAAATCCTCGCCAGTTCGGCTTTATAAAATTTTTCGTTTTTAGCCATTCTCATAATCTTTTTCGTATTGCCCGCCAAGCATATCCCATAAAATTATACAATGCAAAATGCCATGAAAGCTTTTCGCTATCGCGATACACTCTCCAAACATCGCAAGCCGCTTTAAGTTTATCGGCACTGTTGGAGTGGGGATTTAGCCTATAATAAGCCAACGTATCGCCTAATCCGTAAGCCGTGAAGCCTTTCCTCAAAATACGTAACCACAAGGCCATATCTTGGCTGGTTCTCATAGCAGGAAACCTCACCTCACCTACTCGCTTCCGATCCAACATCACCGTCAAACAACCGATAACAGTATTTTTCAAATACTGTTTGTAATCGATTTGAGGGGGAATTTGGATGGTTTTATCCAAAATTTGCCCATCGGAGTTCATGAGTTGGTAAGCCGTGAAAGTGAAAGCGTGATCCTGTTGGCGCATGAACAATAGTTGCTTTTCCAATTTTTCCGGATGCCAGCAATCATCGCTGTCCAAAAAGGCCAAATAACGGCCGCGGGCGTGTCCGATAGCGTGATTCCGGGCAGCCGCCACGCCACCGTTTTCCGTCAATTGGAACAATCGCACCCGCGGATCCCGCTCAACAAACGGTTGCACCACCACCAACGTGTCGTCGGTGGAAGCATCATCGGTAATCAAAAGTTCCCAGTGGGGATAAGTCTGCCGTAGGGTTGACCGGATGGCATCCGCAATAAACGGTGCACTGCTGTAGGAGGGCATTATGATTGAAACCAACTCGTTTTCCATGCAGTGCAAAAATAGCGAAAAATGGGACACTGATTTTGCAAATAATACCGAATTATTTTTTTTACAAAATTACCGAATTGAAAATTATTTTATATTTGCCCGCTGAAACGATCAAGATGAAACGAAAAACATTTGTTTTCATATTGCGTAAAGAGTGCTATATAGTGGATCCCTCCCAAGAAGAACCCCTTGACTTGGCAAGGTACTACTTGGAAATTGGCGGCTTACGTGAATGTTGGAACCGGAACGGAGATTCTGCCCTTGCCGGATTCGACAATCTGCCCACGTTGTTTCAGTTTCACTTTTGACACCGACAGTACCGCAACTGGACAGTCTCTATCCAATACCATTGTGGTAGAATTAAAACCAAGATTAATCATTTGGTCAAGGACAGCCGTTTATGATGATCTGATTGGCAACACCGCCCTGTTTTATGCAGCCGGCAAATCCTTGGTATCTTTCTCGTTAGAAGGCGATCAAATGAAGTTGTTTTATAATGACAAGAAGGATTACATGTTATTTAGGAAACAGCAATTATGAAAGAATGATATTATTTACCATAAATTACAATTAAGATGAAAACAATTAAAAAAACTTTTGAAGTGAAC
>JAITVP010000032.1 GCA_031285725.1 Bacteroidales bacterium | reverse complement strand
TGTGGGCAAAACCACTGAATTCAAGATCGTCAAGATCAATCACGAATTCAAGAATGTGGTGGTATCGCACAAAGCGCTCATCGAAGCCGAACTGGAACAACAAAAAGCCGAAATTATTTCGAAACTCGAAAAAGGCCAGGTACTCGAAGGTACCGTCAAGAACATCACTTCTTACGGTGTATTCATCGACCTGGGCGGCGTAGACGGTTTGATCCATATCACCGACCTTTCGTGGGGACGTGTAACGCATCCTGAAGAAGTGGTTCAGTTGGATCAGAAGTTGAACGTGGTAATCCTCGATTTCGACGATGCCAAGAAACGTATCGCATTAGGTTTGAAACAATTGACCCCGCACCCGTGGGACGCTCTGGATCCCGACCTGAAGGTGGGCGACACTGTTACAGGGAAAGTAGTAGTGATTGCCGATTACGGTGCATTCGTAGAAATCTCAGCAGGTGTAGAAGGTTTGATCCACGTATCGGAAATGTCGTGGTCGCAGCATCTGCGTAGCGCGCAGGATTTCCTGAAAGTGAGCGACTCCGTGGAAGCACAAATCCTGACTCTGGATCGCGACGATCGCAAGATGTCGTTGGGCATCAAGCAACTCAAAACAGATCCGTGGGAAAAGATCGACGAAAAATATTCCGTTGGTTCGCAACATGTTGCCAAAGTGCGCAACTTCACCAATTTCGGTGTATTTGTTGAAATTGAAGAAGGAGTGGACGGTTTGATCCATATCTCCGACCTTTCGTGGACCAAGAAGGTAAAACATCCTTCGGAATTCACCCAGATCGGCGAAGACATCGACGTAGTAGTTCTCGAAATCGACAAGGAAAACCGTCGTTTGAGTCTTGGCCACAAACAATTGGAAGAAAATCCGTGGGATGTATTCGAAAGCATTTTCATCGTTGATTCGATCCACGAAGGAACCGTTGTAGAAATTTTCGACAAAGGTGCTATTGTTGCCTTGCCTTATGGTGTGGAAGGTTTCGTGACCCCGAAACACATGGTAAAAGAAGACGGTATACCTGCAAAGCTGGATGAAAAATTGAACTTCAAGGTTATTGAATTCAATAAATCATCGAAACGCATCATTCTTTCGCACAGCCGCACTTTCGAAGATCTCCGCAAGGACGACGGCACCTCATCGGGCAAACCGCGTTCGGCAAGCGAAGAAACCAAGTTGGCAACCAAAAAGCTGAAAGCATCCCTGGAAAGGACTACCTTTGGTGACATCACCGAATTGGCAGCCTTGAAGGAAGAAATGGAAGCCACTGAAAAGAAAGGCGCCAAGAAAAAAGCCGAAGTAAAAAAGGTGAAGGAAGAAGCGCCTGTAGCCGAAGTTACCGAAGCTAAGGATGAGGCTGAAGTTGCTGAAACAAAAGTTGAGGTTGAAGAAATCACCGAAACAAAAGCCGAAGTAGCCGAAGAAAAAGTAGAAAAGAAAGTTGACGAATCAGAGTCAGATAAAGAATAATTGTACATCATTTATTAATAATATCAGTTATGGATTTTAAAGTTGAACAACAGCCCAATTACACACTCATCAAGGTGTTACACGAAAAATTGGACACTCATGTTGCTCCAAGCCTTAAATCGGAATTAGTGCTGATTTCAGGCAATGGTGAGAAAAATATCATTCTCGATTTGAGTAAATGCCGATATTGCGACTCCTCGGGATTAAGTTCCATCCTTGTCGCCAACCGGTTGTGCAAAAATGCCGGTGGTATGTTCGTTTTGACCGGGCTGAACGATTCCGTAGAGCGCCTAATCACGATCTCGCAACTCGACACGGTGCTGAACATCACCATGAGTGTGGAAGAAGCAGTAGCCATGATTGAAAAAGCCTGATTCAACGGCTGACACCTTTTCTGAAAAATACGAATCGGTAACCGGTTTTGTGACCGGTGCCGATTTGTTTTTCATTGATGTAGCCTCTGCATCAATCATGCAGATGATCGAATCATGACATTTTCGGTTACAATTTTGGGAAGTGGTGCTGCCGCGCCTACATCACAACGCTACCCAACTGCCCAGGCGATACAGGTTGACGAACATTTTTTCCTGGTTGATTGCGCCGAAGGTACTCAAATGCAATTGCGGCGTTATAAAATCAGGTTCCAACAGATAAGGGCTATTTTTATTTCCCATCTGCATGGCGATCATGTATTCGGCCTCCCAGGGTTGTTGTCGTCGTTGAGTTTACTGGAACGTGCGGAGCCTATGGAACTGTTTGGGCCACCATATTTGGAAGACTGGCTTTCGGGACAGTTAAAATATTTTACACCTCTTGGATTTCCACTGCATTTTCATACATTAACCACCAAAGAACCGGAATTTATTTATGAAGATAAACGGATCACAGTCACCTGTTTCCCGTTGAAGCACCGTATTCCTACCTGGGGTTTCCTGTTCAGGGAAAAGAAGAAATTACTGAATATCCGTAAAGACATGATTGATTTTTATCATATTCCATTGCGCGATATTCCTGCCATCAAAGCAGGCGCCGATTATGAAACCGTAGAAGGAAGACTGGTTTCCAATGCACAATTGACACATCCTGCCATCAAGCCCCGTTCATACGCCTATTGTTCGGATACGGTTTATGTTGATAATTTGGCGCAGATCGTCAAGGATGTTGATTTATTGTATCACGAGGCTACCTATGGAAATGATGGAAAGGCGAGGTCGAAAGAAACCTTCCATTCCACAGCCGAAGATGCCGCCCGTGTTGCTCTTGCTGCCAATGCTGGGAAACTGGTTATCGGGCATTTTTCGGCACGATACAAAGATATAACTCCACTCGTGGACGAGGCCAGGAACATTTTCCCGAAAACGGAAGCAGCCGAAGACGGGAAGGTTTTCGAAATCGGACAAAGACACCGGGCGGAACAATAAAAACTACGTTTCTTAGTTTATAGTTTGAAGTTTCATGTTTAAAGTTTCCCCAACCCAAAACCCAAAACTTTGAATGGAACTCGAAAAATATGAATATCTATAATTTGCGGTCGAAGTGGAAGATTTTCCTGTTGGTTTGCGCCATTGCCATCGGGCTATGCTCATTGCTGTATACCAACTATATGGTGAGGAAATTGTCGGCTGAGGAACGGAAAAAAATAGAGATATGGGCAGATGCAAACCGAATGATTGCCGAATCGGATGTAGATGATAATAATCTCGATTTTTATCTCTATGTGATTGAAGATAATGCGACGATCCCGGTGATCATTGTAGATAAAAACCAACAAATCAAGTTTTACCGGAACCTCGATTCCCTCAAAGTGAGTAATCCCAATTATGTCGCACGTCGGTTGAAACAAATGAAGGGAAAATACGAGCCGATCACCATCGCCCTTTTCGACGATCCCCAGTATATTTATTACGATGATTCGTTCACACTATACCAGCTGTCCTATTACCCGTATATTCAGTTAGGTATCATCTTCCTGTTTATCGGTGTGGCATATTTTGCGTTCAGCACATCGCGCAAATCGGAACAGAATCAGGTTTGGGTAGGCTTATCGAAAGAAACGGCGCACCAGTTGGGAACGCCTATTTCGTCGTTGCTTGCCATCACCGAAATGCTCAAAATGCAGGTACACGACCAGGCGTTAGTAGCAGAGTTGGAGAAGGATGTATCGCGTCTGCATTCCATCACCGAACGCTTCTCTAAGATAGGTTCGAAGCCCGCCACCCCGATGGCCGATGTAGGCCAGGCCATAGCCAACAGTTTGAATTACATCCGTAAACGTTCGTCGGACAAGGTGAGCATCTGCTGCGAACAGCCCGACTATGCTGTGATGGCACCGTTGAGCGAGCAGTTGTTCAGTTGGGTGATCGAAAACCTCTGTAAAAATGCACTGGATGCAATGGCCGGAGCAGGAACAATCAGTGTGGAAATAAAGCCCTCGCACAACCAGGTAGTGATTGATATTTCGGATACCGGGAAAGGAATACCCAAACGCAAGTTCAAAGCGATCTTTAAGCCCGGATATACGACGAAATCGAGAGGCTGGGGGCTTGGATTATCGCTCACCAAACGTATTATCGAGGATTACCACAATGGGCATATTTTTGTGTTGCGTTCCGACCCCGATAAAGGGACTACTTTCCGCATCGTATTGAAATCGGGAGTGAATGTGACTTTCATGCGGACGTTGTAAGCATATAATCCGGATAATTGCATATAGACTTTATATAAATTAGCTGAAAAGATGTCTCCACGCGTAAACTCGCACCTCGTTTACTTGGTCGACATGACGGTATCGCACGGAGCAGAAGGAGTATGGAGAATGGTTTTAGGCGGCGAAGCCGCCTAAAACCATTCTCTATACGCCTGTTTAAAGCATTGCCGTCATGTTGAGTGCCCACCCTGTTTTACAGGGCGAAAACTCAAATGACGGCTTGTTTGACCCAAATAAAGAATATAAAAGAGGTAAAAGGTTTGATAATTGATGAATTTGGAGAAAATGCAGGAATAATGTATGATATCGCATCTCCTTTTGTTGGTGGAAGAAGTATATGGATGATGTAACGAGGATAAAAGGAAGTGATATTGAAAGCATATTACGAGCTATTAATGCCAAACAAAGTATATATAATCTTGGAAATACATCAATTGAATTAATAGAAAGATAGTATGAAAATGTTAAAAGGAAATTTAATTAATAGTAGTACAATACTATTTATTGTAGGGAATGTGATATGTCCTTTCATTTTTTACTATAAAGGCATTTCACTTAATTGGAATTTTGTTGGCTCATGCGCAATAGTCCGTGTTTGATTCCTCCCCCTGGCCTAACCAAATATCAAACTGCA